>NZ_JAEHBX010000021.1:0-78060 GCF_016483395.1 Bacillus cereus group sp. N21 | reverse complement strand
TATGATGAAAAAAAGACAACTTAACCTACAGGTGAAGTCTGCTCAAAATGAAGTTGGGTTCATACATAAGTTGTTTGGAATTGCATCATAATCTGTCATTGAATAGGCCATGTAGGTTCTATATCTCTATCAAATGGTTTTTGCACCAGAACTGTACCAAAGGTTTTATCATTATTTTTACCTGGTTCTATTTGAACATTGAGGAATTTTCCACTATGTAAATCATATTCTAGCTGAATCTTAATGCCGGCTGTTTGTGCACATCCTCCTGAACCAGGATAAATAGAAGCCAAATGATTGGGCACTTGAAAAATAGTAGCATCTAAAATACGTATACGTTGAAAATAAGAAGTGTACTGGCTAGGGATTTGAGACAAATCGTTTAGTTGGCTTTTAACTAAAAGGGAAAATACACGCTGTAGAAATAAAACAGCGTATCGGTTAAAACGTTGATTAAGTCCTTCTGGACTCATAAGTGTAGCTGTATTTGCATAAAGTTGACTACATAATCGAGTGAGAGAATCGCTTGCTACATGTTGACTGATCCAAATACATAAAGCAGCCAAATCTTGTGCGCCATATTTACTTTTACGTTTTACAAAGCCTGTCTCTTGTGCAAGTTGTTGAAGAATATGTGGAGATAGATATCGCTTTAGTTCTTCAGCGAACAAATGAAACTCATCTTGAAATAAATTCATAAAAAAACGCCATCCTTTCTGTATATTTCTACAAAAAGAATAACGCTTTCTATAAATTATGGGTATAATTTCATCTTAAGTTGATAGTAATGTATCGTGCCCCGTATATTGTAACTTCTTTTTGTTTACTTTTAAATATGGATTAGCACCGTCTTTTTTACCAAATTTCATTTAAAAGTTACAAATATATTTAATGTATTTTGTCAAAAACATTTGACAATACAATTGAGATTTTTTACAATTGATATGTAAAAAACTTTTGACATTTTGATTATAAAAAATGGAGAAGAGATATGAAAAATATTATAAAGGATTTGAGAGAGAAAAAGGGATTGTCGCAAGAGCACTTGGCTAATAAATGTGGGGTTAGTAGACAAACAATCAATGCAATTGAAAATAATAAGTATGATCCTACATTAAAATTAGCTTTTAGTCTTTCAGAAGTATTGAATACAACAGTAGATGAACTTTTTTTTAAGAAAGGAGTATAGAATTATGAATTATTTAGTATATTTTGTGGGGGCTATATTGTGGGCTTATATTAATGGATTTTTTACAAGTGATAAAGGATCAGCTCCTTGGATTAAAGATGATGAAAGAGATAAAGATATTAAACATAAAGCAATTATAGCAAGTTGGTCAGGGATCTTTTTCTTTTGTATAATTGGAATTTTTAATAAAGCATTAGGTCTAGGTGGTGCTCAAAAATCCCCTTATCTTCCAGAACCGATAGCTACTATTTTACAAGAAAATGTTGAAATACAAGTTTTACTTATTCTTTTGCTAATGTATGGAATTTTTTATATTTATTATAGAAAGCAAATGAGTGCTTAGTTGTTATTTAGATAATTTACCAACAGTTTAATTCGTTCTATATGTTTTATTTGTGTATATAGATAAATAACTATTAAAATTCTTATTTTTATCAATCTTTATTCCAAATCAACACAAAAAACGGTTATCCTTTCTGATCTTGCTCGTTTAGTTTAGAAAGAATAACCGTTTTTTGTACTTGGGGGTACTAAAATTTATTAGGTTGATGGGCATGGGGTACCGCCACATCGCTATCAAGCTAAAATTTTATAGTCCCCCCAGAACGAAATTTTGTGCTAACTTGTAACAAAAAAGCTCGTTTTTTTCGTTTTGGGGTAATTCTGAATTCTTAAGTTGATGGGCATGTGGCGGTACCCCTATTATGTAAAAATTAGTTATCTAGGTAATATGAAAGGCCTTGATATCAATCTTTTAGATTAATTTGCACCAGAACCATTGAAGAAATACACGGATAAACACCCAGGTATGAATCATGCGATTGAATTACTAAAACAGTGAAAGAAATATGCCAAATTACAGGTGTGAGTCAGGCCGCTCTGTATCGTAGATTAAAAGAACTTGAATAAAGTTCTTTTTTAATTTGTAATTAAATCCCAGAGTGGCCCCTCATACCCAGAATCGTTTCCGTACCCCTTCTATGCTCAATAATAACAACTGTTTTATTAAATTGTTGATGCACCTTTCGTATAAGTTCTACTGTTTTCAAACTACTCATGGGGTCTAAGTTTGCTAATGGCTCATCAAATAGTAATATGTCAGCTTCTGTTGTTAACAGTCCAGCAAGAGAAACAGTTTGTTTTTGACCACCAGATAATTCATGCGGGCTTCGTAGATGAAACGTATGCATCTGTACTTTCTGTAGTGAGTCCATAACAACAGCCTTCATTTTCTCCTGTTCTACACAATCGTTTTCTAATGAGAAAGCAACATCTTCTCCTACGGTTAAACCAATAAACTGAGAATCTTGATCTTGTAAAATAGTTCCTACATGCTTACTTTGCTCAAAAATACTACCTTTTCGCGGATCCTTACCACATATTGAAATGTTCCCAGTACTTGATCCCTCATATGAAAAAGGGATAAGCCCATTTATACAATGGGCCAATGTTGATTTTCCTGATCCACTTCGACCGGCAATCAATACTTTTTCACCTGGATAAATACGGAATGTAACATCCTTTAAAGTAGGTTCTGTCACTTGTTTATATTGAAATGTAAATTGTTCAAAGGAAATAATCGGCTTCATTGTAATCTCCCTACTTTTCAATCTTCAAATGTGTATGTTTTTTATTTGCTTTCGCTAATCCCAGTGTGATTGGTAAACCAAGAATTAAGAACACAAGGATATCTGCAATCGTTGCACCGAATACTTGAATAACAATTTTATCCAAAGGTTCACCCATAACGATAATATCAAAAGCACCGGCAAATATGATTGCAACGACAATCCCGATTAAACCTGTTATAGCAAAATATGAAATATCTCGATTACGAAATGTTCCATTTTTCACACTGAAACTTGCTCGTTTTTGTACAAGTCCCATCGTAAATCCAATAATACCTGAGCTAAGTACCCATCCCCACCATATTCCCCAACCAGCGATGGTATCTGTCACTGTATGACCGATAAGACCAATCAAAAGTCCTGCAATCGGCCCGAAAATCGCACCAAAAATTGTTAATATAGCCAAAGCAGGCTTTATAAATGTGTTTGGTGCAATTGAAAATCCCCATAGACCTAATACACCATATATTGCAGAACCGATTCCAATTGCTACGACTAATTTTGTAGATAATTTGTTCATATGAATTCCCCTTTCATTCTAGTTAGTTTATATTAGTCCTATATGTATAAGAAAATTAAATTATGCGTCTTCACTTCCTTTCTTCTCAATTTCTCAATAAAAAATGACCCCTTTTATAAGAGGTCATTTTTTATTGAGATATGATCCTCTTATCTTTCAAAAGACAATATGTCTTTTGCGGAATTAGCACCTTCCTATTTGTATGAATAAATAGGGGTTGCTGAGGTTTCATAGGGCCGTTCCCTCCACCTCTCTGGATAAGTATTCGTTTGTAATTTGTATTATTGCATTAACGCAAGTTAATTTCAATATTTTTCTCACTATTTTTACTTTTCCTAAAACAATCAAATAAATCATTGTATTCTTATCGGAATTATGGAATAATTAGCATAACAAAACATGTTAACGGGAGGAATTTGACATGAAAGTAATCGGATTAATTGGTGGATTAAGTTGGGAATCAACGTCTCTTTATTATAAACATATTAATACACTAACTCTATCTCAGTATAATCATAATGCAAAGCTTGTTCTATATAGCATGGATTTTGGCGAAGTGACAAATTTATTACAAAATCAACAATATGAGGAAGTGCAAAATCAACTCGTTCAAGTAGCAAAAAAAATAGAGTGTTCCGGTGCAGATTGTATACTTATGTGCTCAAATACAGTACATCAATTTGCGGAAGAAGTAGAACAAGCAATCTCTATTCCCCTTCTTCATATTGGTGATGTCAGTGCTGAAGAAATTGTTGAACATGATGTGAAACGGATTGGTTTACTTGGAACAAAACAAACAATGGAACAGGACTTTTATAAAACAAGACTAGCTAATTATGGTGTTGAAACAATTATTCCGAAAAAAGATGAACGAAATTTCATTCATCATGTCATTCTTCAAGAATTGAGTAAAGGGATTATTTCACAGCAATCTAAAGTACGTTTCTTACAAATCATTCAAAAACTTATTGAAAATGGTGCAGAAGGAATTTTATTAGGTTGTACAGAAATACCGTTACTTATTTCACAGAAAGACCTTTCTATTCCTGTATTTGATACTGCTTTTTTACATGCAAAAACTGCTGTACAATTCGCTGGATAATAGATAAACAACTGTATAATTTATAAGAACTCTTTAACTCTCAAAACAAATTAATATATAACAAAAGCTATCTTACAAATCATAAGATAGCTTTTTAACTCTATTATTATATGAACCGGAAAGTAATAATATCCTCATAAAGCCCCTGTTATAGGTAACATTGCTGCACAAGAAGTAACTTGCTCACTTTGAAACATTGGTAAATAGATTGTAACTGATGTTCCTATTCCTACCTCACTCATAATACTAATTCTTCCTTGATGACTTTCAATAATTTTATAACTGAGCATTAGTCCAATCCCAGTTCCTTTCTCTTTCGTACTATAAAAAGGTTCACCAAGTCTTTTAATTCTTTCTTCAGGAATTCCTACGCCCTCATCAACCATATTAATCATAACTTCTTCACGCTCTGATTTTTTTACATAAATAGAGATTTCCCCTCCATTTGGCATTGCTTCAATTGAGTTTTGTAAAATATTAATAAAAACTTGTTTTAATTGATTTTCACAACAATCAATCATTAGTTCTTTTGATTCTATATGGAGATTAATTTGAATATTTGTCATGATTGCCTTCGTGTTGATTAATGAAACGATATTTTTTAATATCGAGCAGAGGTTTTTCTTTTCAGTTGAAATGACATCAGTTTTTGCAATCGATAAAAACTCATGAAGTATAGCTTCAATTCTTTCGATTTCTGATAGCATAAGATCAAAATATTTATCTTGATCTTCTTGATTAATCTGAAATAATTGAATAAATCCTTTAATCACTGTCAATGGATTTCGGACTTCATGGGCTACCCCTGCAGCTAACTGCCCAATTGCTGCAAGTGTATCTGATTTATTCAATAACTCCTCAGTCTTTTTCCGCTCGGTAATATCTCGAACGATTATCATAATCTTATCTTGTAAGAGTGGTAAACATCTAGCTTCAAAGAAACTAACACTTCCTTTAAGTGTTAACGGATATTCAACAATAACTGTCGATTCCTTTTGTTGTACTTGATGAATTGCTTCTTGAAATTGTTGTGCTACAGGTGATGGCAAGACTTCATAAAATTTCTTCCCCATAAAGGATTCTGCAGGTACGTAAAACTTAGCTGGTGAACCTGCTTTATAGTCTATAATTGTTCCATCAGCCTCAGTTAAGAAACACAAATCAGGTAATGCTTTAAAAATAAGCTCTAACTCAGAAGTTTGCTGTTTTAATTGCTCTTCAATTCCTTTTCGATGAGTAATATCAACTCCAACTGCCCAATAACTATAACCAGGTACTGGGAACTGCTCCGAAATATTTGACCACATGATTGTTTTTATTTCCCCATTTTTGCATGTTAAATTCATTTCCCAATCTCGAAAACTTTTTCCGCGAATCGAAAATTTCTTTTGAAGTTGTCTGCGATAACTTTCATCAGGATATAACAGTTCAAGTGCTTTGGGATTTCCAACGATTTCTTCTGCAGCATAGCCTGTTACGAGCTCGCATTCACGATTCCATAATATAAAATTCCCATTTTTATCAAGAGCATCGACCATAATGGGCATATTTTGTAAGATTGTATGTAGCTGTTCTTCTTTTTGAGAAAGTAAATGTATATTTTTTGTTTGGTTTTGAAGTTTATTCATTGCACCATCTACAATGAGATTTGAAAGCATTTCGAAGTATTTATAACAAGTACGGATGTCATTTTTAATTGCACAAACAATAAATGATCCAAGGTGTTGCTCATGTAAAAAGATAGGGATTTCAATTTTTGTAAGTTGTATATTTTCTTCTTGATTCATACCAAATGAAAAAACACATTCCATATTTTGATCAAGAAGTTGATGTGAAATGTTTGTTAATTTATAAAATTGTTCTGCCATGGTTTCTATTGTGTTCACATCAATGAGTTCCAATAGCCGCGCATTCATTCTCTTTCCACCTCTATATGTAAATTTAATACCAATTTTTACTCACGCCTCTCCATTATACGAATAATGTTCTTATAGGTATATAGAAAGAGCATAATTATTCAAATAAATTTTATTTTTCAATTAAAAATTATTTGAAATGATATATAATCTTATTAATATAAATATGTAACGATCTAAATATTCACAAATTATTCACAAATTATTTGAAAATCATATACAATTCTTCCAATATATTCTATATAATAAAATGCAATAAGGTATTCTATTAATCTCATAGAATACCTTACCCCTAATAAAAAATAAAAAAGAATCCTTGATGGATTCTTTTTTATTTTTTTACCATGACATATTGATAAAGAGCATGTGCAACTCCATGTTCTTCATTCGATAATGTTTCATAGTGACAAATCCGTTTAATTTCGTCCACTGCATTTCCCATTGCGATAGATATATGTGCCTTTTCCATCATAGAAATGTCATTTAGCCCATCACCTATTGCAACAGTATTTACCACCGGAATATTAAGATGTTCTGCTAAAGTATATAAACCATTCCCCTTTTGAGCGTCACAATGATTAATCTCTAAATTATGCCAATACGAAGCAGTAATTGCTAACTCTGTATTATGTTGAAAATGCATTTTTAATTTTTGTAATTTCTCTTCATTATAGGAGAATGGTAAAAGCTTATGCACATAAATCTCTTCTTCTAATATCGATTTACAACTTTCTGTGATATGAAATGCTGTATGTTCAAGATACAATGCTGCGATGACTTCAAGCTCTTGCTGATCAATATCTTTATTTGACCTTTTTATCCATTCTATTTCATGATTCACACTTTCTTCACCATATGCCGGAACGTATACACCTCGATCTGTATACAGTTGATAATACATCCGATTTTGTTCAAGATATTCAACAATTTCAAAGGCATGTGTATTTTGAATAGGGTATCTCTTCATCATTTTTTGATCCACATAAATAAGAGCACCGTTTTCTGCAATAATAGGACATTGTAAATCAGCTTCCAGTAGTAAACGTTCAATATCTACGAGAGAACGTCCTGTACAAATCGCTACTACGTGCCCCTGCTCCTGGCATTTTTGAATAGCTTCTGCATTTTCTTTACTAATCATTTTATTTCTTGAAAGAAGAGTTCCATCTAAATCGATTGTAATTAGTTTCATTGTTCCGTCACCACTTTCTATAAATAAACATGCTTGTATAAAGTGAAACTTAAATCAGTGGAGCCCACTAATTATTCGTCTTCACTAATCGAGATTTTACAGGCAGTTGATTCCTCCAGTTCCTTCCACTAAGATTAAAGGTGGATGGCTTCCTATTCACAAATAGCGGGATAAATACACAAATTAGGTATCGTTTCCATATTCACTTTGTCAAACACAACTTAGTTATAATTTATGAAAAGCGTTTCAGGTCAAGAAATATTTTTTAGTTTGTTAAAAAAACATATTAAAAGGATAGGAAACCGCTTTAACGTTTGTTCATTCTCTAATATACAGTTCTCTAAATGAAAGGATGGTGAAAGTTCTAGCTTTTTAAAATTCCTAATAAACGTAGTTAATGCAACTTCAGCTTCTAAACGAGCAAGTGGTGCGCCTAAACAAAAGTGAGGCCCTTTGCCAAATGTTAAATGTTTTTCATTTCCAGATCGATGTAAATCAAAGCAATCTGCTTGTGAAAATTTATTTTCATCTAAATTGGCAGCGCTTATCCACGTAACAATCATTTGTCCTTTTTTCATTTTTGGTCCAAATATTGTTGTATTTTCCGTTATAGTACGGGCTAATGTAACAGGGAAACGATAACGTAGTACCTCTTCTATCGCTTTAGGAATCAGCTCTGGACTTTCGCTTAATTCTTTGTATACCTTAGGTGCATCTACTAAAAAGCAATAAAAGCTATTAATAATAAGGTTTGTAGTCGTTTCATTCCCTGCGGCTAAAAGTCCTAATGAAAATGTCACAATTTCCTCATCAGTCAATCTTTCTCCCTCATACTCTGCTCTGATCAGGTCTGAAATAATATCTTCTTTCAAATGGTATCGTTTCTCTTGAACAATCGGGAGAAGATAAGATTTAAATTCATGTAAAGCAACTTCTTTCTGCTTATCTAAATCGCTAAACTTCTCTTTACTATATGGCATAAACAAAATATCTGACTACATCTTAATTTTTTTTCTATCTGTTGTTGGAACACCTAATAAATCAGAAATAACGGTTACAGGTAGAATTGCAGCAAACTGCTCTACAATATCAATTTCATCATAATTATTCATATCTTTCACAAGTTCATTTGCAATTGCTTGTATCTGTGGCTTCCACTGCTGAAGACTTCTTGGGGTAAATGCCTTTGAAACAATTGAGCGAACATTTCGATGCTCTGGAGGATCAGAAGAGTTTAAATTTACTCTTGTGTCTAAAGGCGGAACGGAAAATTGAAGACGATCTCTTCTGCTTGAAAATAGGCGATAATCAGATAAAACACGGTTCACATCATTATATAAAAAAACATTCCATACATCCTGCTCCGCATCATAATAGACCGGATGATTTTCCCTCATATGCTTATACCACTCATAAGGGTTCCACAGCTCTTCTTTTGTTTTGAGCTTTGAAATTTCATGAACCAAAATTACATTTTCAGGCGAATTCATAGTTCTTTCCTCCCTTTTCTTTTAAAATAAAGTAATAGGTAGGCAGTTCAAAGATGTATAGACTAACATATGTTATTTTAACATATATACAGGGGATATTTACGGATATAAACTTGAGAAAAAATTAGGAGGATACATATGTATGTTGATATTTTACTACTCGCAGAATTAACTTCTGGACCAAAGTATGGTTATGAAATAAAGAAAAACATTCAAAATCGTCTTGGAGAAAATTTTGAATTGAATCATAACATGCTCTATCCTGCCCTTCGGCGTTTTGAAGATATGGGAGCAATTACAAAAAAGATTCATCAACAAATAGGTAAACCAAACCGTAACATTTACGCATTAACTCCTACAGGTGAAGAAATCTTTTATGAAATGATGCGAGAGTTTCCAGAGAAACTAGCTGCTAATGCTGCTGAATTTCTTGTACGTGTTGCACTGTTTGAGAAATTGGATTGCGAAGCTCGTAAAGAAGTTTTAACGACTCGTCAAAATGTGCTATATACACAATTAACCTCTATTCAATCCCTAGCTGAAACTTCACTTTTTATTTCTGAAGTCATACAACATAGAAAATCATGTATTGAACATGAGCTAGCTTGGATTACTTCTCTTATGAAAAAAATATAAAAAATGACAAAAAAGCAAATATAGTGAATGAAAATGAAATTTATTATCAATAATATAATTAATAAAAGGGCAACCCGGTGCGGTTACCCTTTATCGTTTAAGCTTCAGGAATAAATGTTTTGCAATCCGTTTCTTCTGTGGTAGATGCTTGGTTACCTTTATGACTTACTACATAAATTGCATCTGCATTACATTTGTTTCCGTTACCCCAATATTTGCAGTTGTTTACTTCACATAAAACATCTTGTGCCATAAGTATCACACCTCCTTATTCTTTTATCATTAACAAATTTGAGAGGTACGATACATTTTGTTATGACTTATGGTGTGACGGTGGTTTTGTTTATAAAATTGATAAAGCGAATGAAAAAAGGAGGACTCATCTTTCATAATGGAGTCCCCCTTTTTTCATATTTTTCACACTGAAGCGTCTGCTAATTTTTTCAACGCTTCCATATTCCCACTTACAATTGCATTAATATTTTCAGAAATAATTTTTATATCCAAGTCCCACCACTTTATTTCTAGCAGTTCATTTATGATTTCGTCTGGAAATCTCTTTTTAATTTCAATAGCAGGATTGCCACCGGCAATTGTATACGGTGGAATATCTTTAGTGACAACAGATTTTGTAGCAATAATTGCTCCGTCCCCTATCTTCACTCCAGGCATAATTGTCGCATCCATACCAATCCATACATCATTTCCAATAACCGTATCTCCTTTAAATGGTAAGTCAGAAAGTTCCGGTGTGAATCTTTCCCAGCCATGACCGAAAATATTAAATGGATACGCTGAAAATCCATCCATTCTATGGTTTGCGCCATTCATAATAAATGTAACACCGGGTGCTACGCAGCAAAATTTCCCCATAACCAATCGGTCTCCAAAAATTTCATAATGATATAGCACTTGATCTTCAAATGTTTCCCCGTCTTTCGAATCATAATAAGAATAATCTCCAACAATAATATTTGGTTTTGTTATTATATTTTTAATAAAATAAACACTCTTGTTGCTTTCGATAGGATATTTCACATTCGGATTAGGATTCATGCTGGACGGCACCCTCCTCATTTGAAGTTCCTACTACTGGTTTCAAATTATATATTGGCAAAATAAATAATGAACCGATAATAAATAGTAATGCTGTTCCTTCATACATTGTACTTAGTGAAAATACTTCTTTTAATGAACCAGCAATACTCATCGTTAATACCATTGAACCTGTAAATAAAGGACTCAAAATTCCATTTACCCGTCCAATAAAGTCTGTATCCGAATTTTGAATAATTAGTGTGTTTATCCCAATTTGGATACAAGGAAGAGCTAAACCACTGAAAAACTGAGCGATAAGTGTGATCCATAAATTTGTAGAAAATCCAATGATACCGATGCCAATTGCCTGTGCAAACATGCCTAAAATTAACATCTTTTGCGGAGCAACATTTTTGGCAAATACCATTGCTAAAGCGCCTCCAATAATCATTCCAGCCCCATTTACAGTGAGTAGCCATTGTAAGCTTTCTTTTGATAAACCTAATTGTTCCGTTACGATAAAAATTCCTAGTGGTTGAATCAGACCAATTCCTAATCCTGCTGCCATAAAACAAATTCCGAGTAATGTTAGTGTTTTCTTTTCCCTTACATATTTAATTCCATCTACCATTTCTTGTAATAAGCTAACTTTTTTCTTTTCTTCTTGTTCTTCAATATCTTTTGGTAGAAATAGCAAGACTAAAGCCGCAAGCAAGAAAGCAATACCTGTCACAATAATGGAAGTGTAAATTCCGAAGGCTTGAAATATAAACGTTCCAAGTATAGGGCCTAATACCATAAAAATCGCAAAAATTGTTTGATACAAAGACATGGCCAATTGTACTTCTTCCGTGGAAAGATGTTGCTTAAACAATTTCATACCTGATGGCTGTGAAAATTGTGAAAGAATTGCAGAGATAAGTGTAACGAAAAATACTACCTTCCAAGTACCAAACATAAGTGTAAACAATACTGCAAATACTGATAACGAACTTAAGGCTTCACACCAAATCATCGTCCTTTTTGGTTTCCACCTATCCGCAAATGTTCCTCCTATGAAGGAAAAGATAAAAATTGGCGCGAATTCCGCAACTGAAATCATTGAAATGGCAAGCGCATCACCATTCGTCATTTCCATTACATACAGCAGTACCGCAAAATTTCGGACCCAAATTCCTATCTGGAGAAATAATGCTGAAGCAATAATTGCTTGCACAAATCGATTTTTTAATACTGTAGATACACTACTCGTTTGCTTTATTTCTGCGTTCATTGACATAAAAAATCCCCCTATTCTACATTCTGAACAGGAGGCAGCACAATCATATTATAAAAGACAGTCTATTCGCAGCGCGAAAATACATCCCTTTTACATATAAAAATGTACACACTAATCCTATTCAGAAGAAGATTTCGTTTTATAACGAAGATTTCTTGAAAAATAGAATTAGTAGATCATTGGGATGTCTTCACCCTTTCGTTTCGATTTAAAATTGCACATACATACTCTATGTGAACAATTTAAAATGTATGCATGTCTCAAATACCTATTCTAGAAAGACAATGGTAATTCCTCTAAAGAACGCATTAAATAATTACCTTGCCATTTCACTTTTTCTCGCTCCCCTTTTATTTGGATGTTTGGCATACGGTTTAGCAATGTAGAAATTGCAATTTGGGCCTCTAAACGAGCAAGCGGTGCTCCTAAACAAAAATGACTTCCCTGTCCAAATGCAATGTGATGGTTATTTTTTCTCGTAATATCAAAAACATCTGGATTCACAAAGACATTCCCATCACGATTTGCTGAGGCTAATGAAATGATCACCATATCTCCTTTTTTAATTTCTTGATCATGAATCATAAAAGGTTCAGCTGCCCAGCGCGCTGTCGTAACTTCAACAGGAGAATAAAAGCGTAATCCTTCTTCAATCGCTGAATCAATAAGCTCTGGCTTTTCTTTTAATAATTGCAGTTGATCTGGATGCTCTAACAATGCTAATACCGTATTGGTTATAAGATTCACAGTCGTTTCATGTCCTGCGACAATAAGCAACATAATCATTGAATAAAGTTCTGGTGCACTTAATTTACTTCCTTCGCTTTCCACCTGAATTAATCCACTAACTAAGTCTTCTTTCGGCTCTTTCCTTTTTACATCCACTAAATATTGAAGATATGTAATAAACTCGGATAGTTTTTCTTCATTTTCCTTTATTTCCTCTGGTGTTTCAGGTGAAGCTATTACCGCATGAGACCATATTCTAAATTTCTCTTGATCCTCTTTTGGAATACCAAGCATTTCACTAATTACATTGATTGGTAATGGAAAGGCGTAGTCATTAACAAGATTTAGGGAATGCTTATATTCTACACGGTCTAATAAAGTATCCGCGATATTCTGAATACGTTCATCTAATTGTGAAATCATTTTAGGAGTAAAAGCCTTTTGAACTAGTACTCGTAAACGACTATGATCAGGTGGATCTGAATTTAACATATGTTTCGTTAAGTGGTCACTATTTTCAAGAGAAAGAAATGGTTTTAATCTTTCTTGAGAAAATACATTTTCTGGATTTTTCTTCAAGCGAGAATCTTTTAAAAGTGGTAATGCATCTTCATATCTTGTAATAAGCCATTCTGTCCACAGTTCACTCTTATATACGAACAAAATTGGTTGTGATGCGCGTGATTCTTTATAAATTTCATAAGCATCTTCTTTAAAACCTGCAGAGGCTAACTGAATACCATCTTCTATTTTGAGGCCAACTTTGTTTTTAAAAAACATTGCATTCCCTCACTCTCATCTATTTGTAAAAAGCACTTCAACATATGAATTATAGCTTATAAAGAGAGGGAAGATTATAAATATTTCGTTATAATCTTACTTTGTATATTGAAAAACAATTTAATAAAAAAACAAGCAATAAGAAGAGATCTTCCTCTTATCGCTTGTTTTATCACTAAGCAAAACACATAAAATTACTAATTTGTTGGTATCGATAACTCACTTTTCGGCGCCGCCCAGCTTGCCATGTGTAGCCTGACACGCCATTTCGTCTGACTTCCGTTGGAAAAAACCATAAATCCCTCCCAAATGGACCTGGGCGATGTAAACGTAAATAGCCCCATCTTCCTAAACAATTACACATCCATGATTTTATATTACCGCTTTGCGCAGGAGCAGCGAATGTTGATGGTACAGAAGGAGCTTGTGATGGTGGTGGTGATGTGGGTGCATCTTCTGCATCATCGGGTCGATATTCCTCAAGTTCCACATCCCTCATTTCATCAGATGTTTCATAACCAGAAATTTGTGGGTTATAGTATGCTGTTTGATTATAATCTACATATGGAAAATACGTTGGTTGATTATACATAAAAAACTCACCTCTTATAATTTATTACTTTATCCAATCATATGTTGTATCGTTTTTATATGTAGCTTATTTATATAGCCCAAAATAACGTGGAGATTTTTAAGTGTTCAATCAAACAATCTTCTCATCTTGAAGTAAAAAAGATGAAAAGTTTTTTCTCTTAAATCAAGAAGTCGAAATAAGTTTTAATTAAACTTTTTATAAAACGCAAAGGTTATTTAAAAAAAGGATTTATTTTGACTAAACTATATCTAAAATCCTTTTAATTTAGTGTAAAATACGTAATTACAAGATAATTTTGATCAGGCTTTATTTCAAAGTAAGAATTATACATATTAACATATTGGTGTCATATAGAGTGGGTATTTACCTACATAAAGCAAAACTTATGTCTATGATACAAAAAACTGGAGGAAAGCCAATATACATTAAAAAGAAAATCCTATTTTAAAATATAAATTCTAGATTACAAAGGTGATTAAAAATTTAAGTTTTTCAAGTATTGTACTATGATATATTTAATTTCATTATTTAAGTTAAGCAAGAGTATGGGGCAGTGCCCCTTACTCTTATATACAATCTAGAGAACATCTGACTTAAGGAGTTGTTATAATGGCACTTGTTTTATTTATTAATGGTGGATCAGAAGGACATATCAATCCAACAATTGGAGTTGTACAAGAGCTTATTTCGCGTGGAGAAGAGGTAGTATACTTTTCGATAGAAGCTTTTCGAGAGCGTATTGAAAAGACGGGAGCCAATGTACGAACATTTGACGATCAAAAATTTTTAAGAGCCTTTATCTCAGGTGGAAGAAATTATTTTTCCGAAAGAATCAATGGTCTTTTACATACGGCGGATATCATTATACCTAGCGTTCTTGAACAGATTCAGGGAGAACATTTTGATTACATCATTCACGATTCTATGTTTGGTTGTGGACGTTTACTTTCCCAAATTCTAAAGCTCCCTGCAATTAATTCGTGCACATCTTTTGCGCAGACTGAAAGATCATTTGAAAGAATGTTTGAACAACTTTCGCAAAATATTCCAACAGAAATTGCAAAAAGGATAAATAATGATTTTCAAATCCTAACAACAAAAATTAAAGAAAAATATGGTGTTGAAATCACTTCTCCTTATGAAGTTTTTTGTAATCCTGCACTACTTACAATTGTTTATACAACTAGGGAGTTTCAACCTTTTGGAGAAGTATTTGACCAAACATACAAATTTGTAGGGCCATCCATCTCTACACAATCAACAAAAGAAAACTTTGACTTTACTACAATCAAAGGAAAAAGCCCCATTTACATTTCACTAGGTACGGTTTTTAATCAGGCAATTGATTTCTATAAGCTTTGTTTTAAGGCATTTGAGAATACTGATCACACTGTTGTTATATCTATTGGAGAAAAAACTCAAATATCTGATTTAGGAGAGATTCCTAAAAACTTCATTGTGAAAAATTATGTTCCACAAACTGAGGTACTTAAATACACTAAATTATTTATCACACATGGCGGAATGAACAGTACCAATGAAGGTCTCTATTACGGAATTCCACTAATTGTAATTCCGCAAAGCGCGGATCAGCCGGTGATTGCTCAACAAGTTGCGAATCTCGAAAGCGGCATTACATTACAAATGCAAGGATTGACTGCAAGTCAACTAAGTGAAACTGTAGATCGTGTGTTAAGAGATCCATCTTTCCATAAAGCTGTTGCTGATATTAAAGAGTCCTTTCAAAAATCAGGCGGGTATCAGCAAGCTGCTGATGAGATTTTCAAATTTAAACATGAATACGGTATATAATATAAAAAACTTCTATATACAAAAAAGTGCTTATGTTATGTCACATAAGCACTTTTTGCTATTAACTAACTAGTGTAAGTTACCCACTCTATATTCGAAATTTGTCACTTTTTTAAACGGACACTATAATAGCGCATCGCTTTCAAAGTCCCTTTCATTTCGAATACACCTTGCTCAATTAATATACGTAAGCGATATTCGAGAAAAACATCCCCTACTGACTGTTCTATCTGACCAAGAACCTCCCCAATAAGCCTCGCTGATTTATAAAATTGTTCTTCTGCTCTTTCTTTCTCCAGGTTCTTTGCACATTCAATGATAAAAGAATCGAAGTAAGTTTCTTGCACAGATGAAACTTTATGATCTTCCCAAATTCGTAATGAATTTTTCGTTTCAGAAAGCAGCTTCCATTCTTGTTCTAATTGTTTTCGTGATTTTTCAGTAAGTACTGTACCCTTCTCATACGTCTCGTAAATTGTTGCTAGCTGCTCGGGCGTTAATGCACCCGTCCCGTGAATCTCATAAATTTCATTCTCTTTTTGAAACAACCCTCTATGAGCTTCTGATGTATTAATGATTCGAATATTTTTCTTATTTCTCAAATGAACAATTGCAAAACATAGTCCAACATGTTCATTTGCATTCTCTCCACTCCAAATCGTAATTGGCATATCATTTGGAATAGACTGTAGTTCTTCTAATGATTGAATAAACTGTGGTAAATACTCTTCTTCAAAATATAAATCTTCTAAATTTAAGTTTTTATATAACCATTGCTGTCTCAAATGTTGTCCAGTGATTGTCTCCAGCTGATTGATTGGACCAATCGAAAAAAACTCTGAAAATGAAATAACATACTCTTGCTGCAATTTCTTTTTCTTTAACATGTACTTTAAACAGCCTGCACTAGATTCCCCAAAAGTAATATGAATGTGCGTGCTCTCGGATATATTTTTCTTATGCAATTTATAATCTATCAATTCGTTCGGAATGCTCGTTAAATATGTAAATGAATCTTCGTTGTAATTATTTTTTAACAAATCTAATTGCACTAAAATACCTTGAAGCAACTCTTTCGCTTCATCTTCTTGCATTTCATTGACGACTTTTTTTATTTTTTCTATTGTTTCTATCATTTATTTCCCTCTATTCATAAAATGCTGTAATGTTTAGTGTAACATATATAAAATAACCTCTTTGTTTTTTATAAAATAATAGCTAAAAAGAATGAAAAAGATAAAAAAGCACATAGTGGAATAAACAACATACTGTCCATTTTAGCAAAATACGTATCTTTTTTCTTTTTAAAGATGCCAAAATAATTAAATTCTCCAACCACTCTTAATCCAAACACCAACATACAAATCCAAGAACCACTTCGAATGATCATTTGAGGGATAAATGAAGGAATTATTTCTATCTCCCATAATAAAAATAAAGCCGCAATGCTTAATAAGAGTGCAACTAATAACGTCATTCCTGTACTGGGTGTAAAGACTTTATTTCCAGACTCAGTTGGAATCGCTGCAGCTATTCCCCATCCCCCTCCCAAAGCCCAATAAACATGCAATAAACTAATACCCATTAAAAGGCATGCTGATATAGCGATGATAATAAGCAATATTAACACCTCCATCAATGTTTCCCCTTATCAAATTAAGAATATTGAATAAATTAATACTTAGCAACCTATTTTGAAGCCGTACAATAAAGTGAAACTTTAATCAGAGGGGGCCTTTAATTATTAGTTGGACCAACTGCCCGTTAATGCGGGATTAATGTAATTATGCTACATTCACGTGAAAAAAAACATATAGAAAAGCGATTTTCTGCCTAAAACTGAACGGAAAATCGCTTTTTAAATTCTTTGACATACATTTATTTTCGATTATTCATTTCAAACACTTGTTGTACATCTTTATCACCACGCCCAGATAAATTCACAATAATACTTTGGTCGTTTCGTAAAGTTGCTGCTAATTTTATAGAGTACGCCACTGCATGAGAACTTTCCAATGCAGGAATAATCCCTTCAATGCGAGACAACTTATGAAAAGCTTCTAATGCTTCATCATCATGAATAGCTACATATTCTGCACGTCCAGTTTCTTTATAATAACTATGTTCTGGTCCAACGCCTTGGTAGTCCAGTCCCGCGGCAATAGAGTGTGCCTCTGCGATCTCGCCATTCTCGTCTTTCATCATATAGCACTTAAATCCATGGATGATACCAGGTTCTCCTGCTGTAAGAGGTGCTGCATGCATCCCTGTTTCAATCCCTTTGCCACCCGGTTCAACACCTACCATTTTTACTTCTTTATCATTATAGAAAGGGGCAAATAACCCAATTGCATTACTTCCTCCACCTACACAAGCAACCAAATAGTCAGGTAGGCGTTGCTCCTTTTCAATGTGCTGTGCTCTTGCTTCTCTTCCAATTACAGCTTGGAAGTGACGAACGATTGTTGGGTACGGATGTGGTCCCAGTGCCGAACCTAATAAATAAAATGTATTTTCATAGCTTTGAGCATAATCTTCAAGTGCTGCATCTACCGCTTCTTTAAGTGTACGCCCTCCTTCTTGAACAGCAATTACCTTCGCTCCTAATAGTTCCATACGAAATACATTTAATTGTTGACGTTCTGTATCCATCCCTCCCATATAAATCGTACAATCTATTCCGAACATAGCACATGCAGTAGCTGTAGCAACTCCATGCTGTCCCGCTCCAGTTTCTGCAACGATGCGTTTTACTCCCATTCTCTTTGCGAGTAAAATTTGTCCTAATACATTGTTAATTTTATGGGCTCCTGTATGATTAAGATCTTCTCTTTTTAAATAGATTTTTGCACCACCAATTTCTTCACTCAAACGCTCCGCATAATACAGTGGATTTGGCCGCCCTACATATTCTTTGAGATAGTATTCATATTCTTTTATAAACTCTAGGTCATCTTTGTATTGATTAAATGCATTCTCCAAGTGAAGTAAAGCTTCTTGGAGTTGTTCTGGCACAAAACTACCCCCAAATTCTCCAAAATATCCATTTTCCGCTTGTAATAAATTCATATTAATTCCTCCCTTTGTTTTTTATTGTTGAATAAGAAAAAGCGTGTGAGCGCAAAAAGCCCTCTACATGCATGAAGCATGTAGAGGGCGATATATACGATTATACCGTGGTGCCACCTCTTTTGATTCTTTGTCACATAGACTCAGAACCCTCTCGTTTTTGGATACGGAATAATAAATTCGATATCCTCATCCTTGTAACGGCGGAACCCGGGTCGCATACTCCTAGCGTTTCAGCAGACCTCTCCTAAGCCCATTCGGCATAACCTATCGTACTGGATCGCACCAACCCCAGCTCTCTGTAACGCATCAATTAAACGTACTCTTCTTAGTCAACGATTTTTGATTATTGAAATTTAACTATGATATTATAGAACTATCTTTGTTTTGTCAATAATAATTGATAGAAAATTCATTCTTTCTGAATAAGTTAATCAATTTATTTAACCCTATCATAGTGGTTTTAAATAATTAATATATTTATCTAGGAATATCCTCTATGCATTATAACGATTTTTTCTTCGTTCCATTCTTGTTTGACCTTGCGTTGTTTCTATTTCATGATGTTGATGCTCTGTTTGCGTTGTATGGTACATTGGTACACTTTCTTCACGATTTGGTTCATACTTACGTGTTTCTTTTGAGTTAGAAGATCTTTTACTGAACTTTGGCATCTTCACTTTCAATCTTGGTAAACTCGGAATACGAATTTTAAAATTCGGTTTGATTCGTTTCTTTTTTTGTTTGAATAGATTGGTTTTTTCTTGTTTTTCATTGTTGCTACCACGCTTTAGCATGTTGGCAAGCAACCCACCAAATATAAATCCGACTACTAGTAAGAGTAGATACAATCGTTCTGAAGTCAATAAGTTTATAATACGTCCAAGAACAGCTAATGATTGGGATTGTTTCATATCCCATAATAAACCACCCCATAATGCCAATAGTCCTAAAGTAATTGCATAGGTACGAAATCGGAGTATAAGTGGAATCACGGCAACACATGCAGCGATTTTTGCGTTTGCTAGTAAAGAACCAGTTGTTACGTATTGATTCCAAATCGCTAGCAAAAACGTAATAAATATAGTGTAAGCGAGCCAACTACATATTCGTGAATACATTCGTTTTGCATAATAGCTTCCAAAACTCGTGAAAAACAACAGCCCTCCTACATAAAATGACAATTCAAGAGGAATTTGTTTCATAATACCTGCAATTGGGAACAGGAAGCTGAGTACCATTAAAAGCACATCAAGTTTCTTCAAAACTCTCATCCCTTTCAGTTTTCTATCTTTCTACTATATAACAAAGCAAATTTTGTTGTTTTTAGCATCTTCCTCATTTCCACTAAATTATAGTGTATATGCATGAAAATAATAACATTCCTAAAAAACATCTTAATCCTACTAGTACCAAAAAGTAAACAAAAAAACAAAACTATAATTGACAATAGAGATCTAGATTTGTATAAAGAAATGACAAATCCCGCTATTTGTAAATTAGCGGGATTTTCAAATTATCCTATTGTATATTCACCGTACTTTCCCATCTTCAAACGTGTGATGGACAAGAGCTCAACGACTTGAATATACCTTTTTAAAATGATTATACTTCCCCTTACAACATAGCTAGTTCATACAATATAATTTACTATTTTTTATCTAGCCCCAAAGCCCCACGCGCCATCTCCATATGTGCCTCTTCCTTTGTCTGTAGTGCAAACAATCCAATCATGACCGGATAAGCAGCGCCAAGTTCGATAATGTGTTCAAGCATTCTCGGCCACACTTTCCCTCCTGCTTTTTCATATTCGTTTAACAATACTTTCAAATTATCCTCTCCAAAGATTGTAAGATACAGAGTGAAGTCAGTAGCTGGATCCGTCACTTTCGCTTCTGTCCAATCTAGAAGACCCGTTACTTTGGTATTTTCATCAACTAAAATATGCGGCGGATGTAAGTCGCCATGAACAAATGCAGAGTGCTTCGGCCAATAAGATTCATCCGCAAGCCATGTTTGCCAACGCTCCCATAGCTCATCTGAAACACCAAGTTGTGATTTTATTTGATGCATTCTATCTATTAACAATTGCTTTGCTTCAGCAGGTTGAAGAACTTCTATTCCATATTTAGTCGCTTCATTATGATTGATCGAATGTAAGGAGACGAGAGATTCTGCTAAAGATCGAATAAATGCCATAGACGGTGGATTATTTTGAATGTGCCATACATAATTTTGTATTTCTAAATCAATAACAGCAGCAGGAGTACCTTTTACTAGTGGATAAGCAATCAATTCTGGTGTATTGATTTTCCAATTTGGTACCGATACAGGTAAATATTTTTGAACAACCTCCAATATGTTTCCTTCTAGCGCTCCTCTTTCAATTACATCTGGTCTTCTCGGTTTCCGAAGAACCCATGAAATTCCATTCTCATCAGTAGCAAATACAACTTGAAAGTCCATTCCTGATTCATTTAATTCAGAGCTTTCTTTATTCAATTGTAAACCATTCTTTTCAGCGATTTTTAAAATTTCTTCTATACTTTTCTGTTTATTTGCATTTGTCATAGATAAACACTCCTTTAAAATTCTTCATATAAGCACAAAAAACATAAGCTGATTACCTGTACTTTGAGTAAACGGAATAATTTATCACAAATAAACTGAAAAAATCCCCTTTTAAAATAATGATCTTCTCAGTCTTATGAATGGTCTTTGGATAAAATGAAATATTTTATGAGTCACACCTTATCACTTAAAACACCTCATCAGAAAAATAGAAGTGATTATGAATCATATGACATTATTTATTATATTTGTAAAGACACCAAAAAGAGCGCAGTTTTGCTCCGCTCTCTTTTTGCGTATCACCCAAATAGGGGTTACCTTAAAAATAGGCAGACCAATCCCGATTACCCTGCACACAGGCAGAGCCTTCAATTAGCGGCTCAAAGTATGAAATCGGAATCTGAAAAATGCCATTAGGTAAATCCCTCCGTTCTTTATAGTTGCTTACATCATACTATGATTATATGTGTTTCACAATGAAAAATGATTTTATCTTAAATGTAACAAATCGTTATTAAATGATAATGTCCCTATTTTTATTTCGATCTTCCTTGAACCCAAGTAGTAATATCATTTATAACATACTCAGGGATATTGGCAGGACTATAATATTCATCCGGTTTACTTAATTCCCCATCTCCTTCTGTAAAGAAGTGATTTAACTTTGGATAAAGTCGATATTCTACGTTATCTCTCTCTTTTAATTGTTCTTTCCAAAGAGGAATTTCGATTTTCGATTGAACTTGATAGTCTCTTTCTCCTTGAATAATAAGAAGCGGTGTCTTTTGTTCTTTTGACATTTCTGCTGCTTTAATTTTACGGATAGAATCCCAAAATACTGGTGATCCTAAATAAAAATCTTTTGGAGGATTCTGACTAGAGAAATTGGGATCATTTAATAATTCGAATTGCGATTTGTAAAATTTATATTCTTCAGATTTCATTGCTCCAATAGAAAAAAGATACTCAAATTGATCTAAACCAACATCTTGGATCGTACGGGCTGGTCCTCCCATCACAATTGCCCCAGCAATATTTTGATCTTGGTCTTTTTCGATCATTTTCGGAAGCATCATTCCACCTTGACTATGACCAAGAATATAAATTTGATTCTTGTCTATCATAGGTTCATTTTGAAGAAAACGAGTCGCAAGAAGTGCATCATCTGTTGTCTCTTTATCAACTGTATAAAAAGGACTAAATTGTGTTTTCAATCCATGTTCATAGGTTCGTTTATTATAGCGAAGGACAGCAATTCCTTTCGAGGCAAGACCTTCAGCTAAATCGCGAAATGGTTTTAAAGCAAACGCTGTTTCATCCTGATCGGTTGCTCCAGATCCTTGAACAAGAATAACCGCTGGGAAAGGACCCTTTCCCTTTGGAACAGACAATGTTCCTGGTAATGGAAACGCACCACTTCCAACTACTACTTCTTTATCAACAAATGATTCAGGCTTACTATATGATGGCCGCTCTGCAACAGGACTAGACGACATGCTAAGTTGAAAATCATCTATTTTTCCAGATGGATCTAGTTTAATTAGTAAAGGTACAGTAAATTGTTCAAAAACTAATTTAATCTCTACATTTGTATGAACGGAATTTGTCTCTTTTTGTGTTACCTCTCCAATTCCCATAAAAGAACCTGCTTGTAATTGCACCGGGAGTCCCTTCCAATAGCTCTTCAGCCATTTTTCGGATATTATTTTCTGTAATGATCGAGAAGTTAAATCAAATGCAGATTTATAATTCTCAGTATGCATATAACGGATAAATGTAAGGGTAGTAGATATAACAGGATTTTCATCATCAGTATTGTCTATTTTTTTTATATTTGTGTTTGTTTCCTTTAATGTCGAAATAAATTGGTGGTTGAATGGATTATTATATGTATCGGGATATAAACTTGTTTTCAATACATCCGTATTCCGTCCCTCATACAAACTTGAAGACCTCGCGAAATTTTCAGGTGAAATTACTTCCTCCGCATATGAAACAGAAGGGATAGTTATCGCACAAATTGCACTAACAAGTAATAACTTATTCCCTATTCGTTTTTTCGTGCTCATATTTATTGATTCTCCTTTCAAAATTAAAATTTTTTAATACAACATGCCAAGTACTATAAGGAAAATAAAAATTATCAAAGAGATTAATAATCTACTTTACGATCCCCCCTAACAAGTTAAAAAGCGATTATAAACAAACTTCAATAAAAAATGCCTTCTCCCTCTTTTTATTGTGTGAATTTTTTATAATAGTTAAGTAACTAATGACTGAAGTTAATTTTTCTAAAATGTAGAGATTATTATTTTTGTACAAAAAAATGACTAAACTAAGTTAGTCATTTTCTATACTCTTCATTTTCATGTATGATGAGAGCCATATCTTTCCCTTATAAAGTGCAACTTTAATCAGCCCTCACCAATCGGGCTTTTACGGGCAGTTGATCCCCCCCACCTAGCTTCCTCGTTTCCCTCTGAGTCTTGAGGTGGGTGGCTTACTGCCCGTTAATGCGAGATAAACTTACATCCTCTACTTTTTCTTCCACTGGCCACTTTTCTAATGTGTAAGCCATCTCCCAAAATGAATATTCATATTGACTGCTAATTACAAAATGCTGTTTCATCCGCTTTCGATCAGCTGCTGTTACTGTTTCTGCAATGGCATCTAATCTAGCGATTTGCTCTTCTACTAAAGTACGGAACCAGTCAGAGCCGTATGCGGAAATCCATTCTTGGTAAATTGGTTCTTCAGGTTTACATTCCTTAAGTCGCTCACCAATTTCATAATAAAGCCAATAACAAGGTAAAATCGCTGCAATCACATCCCCGATATGCCCCTCATATGCAGCGCGATACATATGTGATGTATACGCATAAGCTGTGGGTGCAGGAATGAACGATTCTTTTTCTTTTTCCGTAATTCCTAGTTTTTTCGCAAAATTCTCATGCAGTGATAATTCAGCTTGATATGTATTTTGTGCATGGTGTGCCATACGAGCCGTTGTTTCTAATTCAATAGCTTTTGCTGCTCCTAACGATTGTACTCTTGCAAAATGACTTAAATAATATGAATCTTGCAAAACGTAATAACGGAAACTAGCTAAATCTAATGTTCCATCTCCTAGTTTTGTCACAAATGGATGATTAAAACTTGTTTCCCAAATCGGATTAACTTCTTTACGTAATAACTGTGAAAATGACATTATAGGCCCTCCAATAAACGTTTTGGTAGTAAAAAATGAAACAAGTTTCTTAACGAATCGCTCGTTAACGACTAGACTACTGGGATCTACTTCAATTAGGTGCGCAAAATAAAAAAGTTTTCTTTACACACACGTAAAGAAAGCAGGCTGGACATCATCAATATTTTAAAAATATTATCTTCTGTCACTTCCACTTCCCTACGCTGGTATTACCCACATCAGGTCCTAAGGGTCTCGAAAAAATTCTTTGATCTCAGCCTATAAAAGGCTCCCCTAGCGGATAGATATTAACTATTTAGTTTGATATTTATCAAAACATAATTCATATAGCTGTCACATATTATTTGATAGTTCAAACTTCATAAAATATAATTTTTACAAAACACTATTTATCCATTCCTACTAACTGTTCAATTTGCTCTTTAACATTTGAATCACAAACACCACCGTGATAACAAATTATCCTCTCAATATCAAACTCTAAAAATCTTCTAAGTGATTCTGTAGCTGTTTCCATATCTGGTGTCGTATGTGGAACTGGCCCTTTTAGTTTTCCTTCAACACATACCATCGCGTCACCTGCAATTAATGTCTTATATTTTTCACTATATAAACTAATATGCCCCGGAGTATGTCCTGGTGTATGAATCACTTCAATGCCTCCGAGAAATGGAAGTCTTTGTCCATCTTCTAATGTTTGACTTACTTTTGCTGTTGGAGGATTTTTATATAAAGCTTGCACAACATCTGGAAGTGCCACCCATTTTTCTTCACTCATTTTATTTGGATCTCCTTTAATAAGAGGTAACTGTCCTTCAATATAAGGTTTGTCTAATCCATGGGCGTACACTTCAATAGAATGATCTGCCTTCTGCTGTATTTCAGGAAGACTTCCAATATGGTCTATATCTTGATGAGTTAAAATAACTGCTTGTAATTGTTCAAAAGGCACACCAATACCAATCATTGCATCGCGAATCCCTTCTAATTGACCTGGCATACCAGTATCGACTAATAGAGCTTCTTTTTCATCCCAAAGTAATGTTGGATTTAATTCAAATCCTTGAATTTTCAATTTCAAAACCGCTAGACCGTTTTCTATTTTCATACTACACGTCCCCCTCGATACATAAATTAGTGAAGTTATTTCTCTTACTAAAATGTATCACCCTAAGGGTTTACTGTCAAATGTTAAAATTTTTATTATAACATAAAAATATTTATTTGTCAAGTTAATTATTATCTTTTTCATTTTAATTGAAGACTATATTTTTTCATCATACATCTTTTCGATACAAATTAATTAAATCTTTCAAAGCCGCTGCTGCTGCTCCTCTTGGGCTTGAAGCCCCTCCGGTTGAAGTAACTTTCCCCATCGTATCAGTATGAAAAGTGATTCCTTTTTCTGTTCCATTTACATGAGCCAATGGATGCCCTTTCTCTATTTCACGCGGGCATACTTCAAGTTTAAGATTTCCTGAATGATCTTTATATGCTGTTGCAATTAGTTTTAGAGATTTACCTTGTTCTTTTGCTTTCTCTATATCTTGTTTTGTAACATCCTCTATACCTTTTATAGATATACAATTCAATGAACATTCTGCTTGCAGCAAACTATTTGTCAATAATAAAAGTTTACATGCACTATCCATTCCACTTACATCTAATGAGGGGTTTGTTTCAGCTATCCCTTTGTGCTGCGCTTGATGCAATGCTTCCTGGAATGTTACATCTTCTTCATACATTTTTGTAAGAATATAATTTGTTGTTCCATTTAAAATACCTTCTATACTTTCAATTTGACATCCTGCTAAACTGAATTGTCCAATATCTAATGTAGGAAGTGCAGCAGCAGTTGCGCCGCTATAACAAATACGTACGTTTGCGAGTTTTACTTTTTCTTTTATTTCTTTCCATGCGTTAACAAGTGCTCCTTTCGAAATAGCTACTACATCCATATGGTTTTCAATCGCTGTTTCAATGTATGTTCTTCCTGGTTCACCAGTTTGAAGATTAGTTGGTGTCGATTCAATTAATACAGTACCAAAAGGAAACTTTTCACTTTTATCAAGTGGATAGTGTTTGGTATACTTCTCTAATACATGAGAACCAGTACCATAAGTTAATAATTCTTTAATATGTAAACCTTTGTCATTATAAAGATTGACTGTACTCCCAATAATTCCAGTAAAAGCAAGTTCGATGCCGTACATCTCTTTTATATATGAAGCTTTCTCAAATACCAATCTTACAAACTCTTTTCCAACAGTTCCATATCCAGATATCACCACGTTAACTCTCATATCATCACCTCGGACTACCATGCTATTTTAATGTTAACTCCATTATACTTCGAAAGTACAATACAATTCACGAAGTAAAAACTCCCTCAGAATAATCTGAGAGAGTTTTTATATTTCGATATAAATAGGAATTCAGTCCTCCCCGCTATTCGTGGACAGTAAGACCCCCAATGATTACAGTTTTACTTTATTTTGGTAAATTGGATAACTTTTCAGCGATTGTTCGGTAAAAAGCATTAATATCAGAAAACCCTAATGAGTCCGAAACACTTAGTCCAACCATATCAAGGTGATCCCAGTTTTGTTTTGTCTCAATATGGTTCCATTTTCCAAGCTCTGGTGTGTCATTATTATTTATAATCGTATCAGTTGATGGTCCCACCATTGAACTTGTATTCACTACACCATCATTTTGCCACCAAGATGAATCGATGAATAGACGATTCTGTTCGTATCTTGCATATGCCCCTAAGAAAATTGCATTTCCCATTAGTGTCTTATTCATGGTAATGTGCGGAAAATGGATTCCCGTTATAGGTGCGGCTTGTGTTGCATGTCCGCTGTAAGAGAAATAATATACATCTGGTTGCGCTTTTACCCAGTCATTTAATTCCTTCGCTCCATCTGTACTTAAATCCCATTGACTTATATCTTTCGTATCCTTCAAAATGGAACTATTTAAGACACGGTTTGAATATTGATAAAATGACTCCCCTGCTTTCTTTTTAATTCCCCATTGATCCAATTTAAAGTCGTATAGTGATAGAGTGTTATTTTCTCCGATTCCAGCAGTTGCGACGAGTAATTGCTTTACAGCTGGTAGAAGTAAACTTCCATCTGCAAGGGTTGTCCCGTTGTGAGGTGTTGCCAATGTCGTTACACTATGAACATATGATTTTCCGCCCTGGAACAACGGAGACACCTTCACATCTACATGCTGTTTTGCATAATCCCTCTCTTCTTGATTTCCTTCTTTTAATATTTGAACAAGTGTACGTATCGTTTGACCACCCATACTATGTCCTACTAAATGAACCTTATTTGTCTCACTCCAATTTCGGATAAACCCTGTATATGTTCTCCCATATCGATCATGTCCATGTTTCTCAGCATGAGCCGCTCCATAATCTACTGTTCCCCCATTAATTTCAGCATATAACTCACAAGCACGATCCCAGTTGCTTGATAACGGTCCAACAGCAGCGGTATGTACACTGTATCCATCTCTCTTTAAATTCTCTTGAATATCATGTACACCCCCCCAATACTTTACGCCCAATAATTCATCTCTTCCCCAACCTGTAAAGCCATGTACCAAAATAATAGGATTGTTATTTTTCTTTCCTTCTTCCGCATGTGTTGGTACTGGAAGTACTACGCTTGAAACAATAATACATAAAACCAATAATCCCCAAAATAATCTTTTCATTTTACATCCCCTTTTCTTTTTCCTCTCCCTAATAAAAACGCTTTCAATTCTACCTCCTTTTTATGTAATAGAAAAAAGATCCACAAAGATATACCAACGCAATTTGCAATGGCTATATAGTGTGGATCTCCCATTCTCTATCACATTTATTAACTTAAAGATACTGTAAACTATCTTATCTAAATTGTCTATCAATTACGAAACATTACACGGTTGATAAAGTTTTGTTGACAATTCCCTATTCTTTTTAACTCTCATCCTCAAAGGTAACAAATTTTACTGATATTAATTTATTAAAATCTTTAACTTGCCTCTTCATTTTTAAATATTCGATTACTATTGTATTGTCTGTTGACATCTTAGGTTTTTCATATCCTAATGATTTTTTAAAGTGAATGAGCTGTAATTTTGTTTCATTCGCTTTTATCTCTTTATATACATCATTTTTCGCAACAATAAGGTACCATTGAGACTCATAATCACGGGAATTTCCAATCCAAGCATCGCTGTCATATGAAACAGGAATTTCTTTACTGTTTAAATCGATACTTGTAATATGTTTTTCCTCTTCATGCGTAAATAATAGCGAAGCCCCTTTTGGGATTTCCGGTAATTTTTTTATAGAAGTATAACCGTAGCGATTATTCATATCATTCTTCCGCAAAATTCGATCTTTTATCATAGCTCGCGCTGTAGATTCATCTATAATAAGCACTTTATTTTCACCAAAAACCCCCGTTTTCACTTCAAATACTTCTTTTTCTTCTATATTTTCTTTGTAACGTTCAAAAATAGGTAAAGTAAATTGTTCGTCCCCAATCATTATCATCCCGTTCGCAGGCCGTTTATTTTCTTCAGAGGAAGAACAGGCACTTAGGCTTGTGACAATCAGGACAATTAATATAAAAAAAGATATTGTTTTTCTCATTATGACTCCTTTCATTGTCTAAATTAATTTTCAGGTATACTCATTATGGTTATCTTCCATTTACCTTTGATACAATCAAACCTTAATAATCATATTTTACTGATCCATAGTCCTATAAAGTTTTTGTAGGTAACGCCAACGAGTTATAAAGAAATACAAAATTTGTATACATACAAATGATATTAAGATAACGATTGAACTGTTTAAAATAGAAAAATCCACTAATTGTTGTAATGCGGTATATGCAACTGCAGTATGAATTACCGCAACGATAATTGGTAAAAAGAACATGATTAACAGCTGCCTTGTTACGATCCTTTTTAACTCGCGTCTACTTAATCCCATTTTCGAGATCATTTTATATTGTTGCTGATCTCGATTTAAATCTGTATATAAACGGAAATAAATAAAGCTCGCTGCAAATGTAAAAAAGACAATTCCCACTAAAACACTTGCCATAAGTAACAATCCGTTTGTTTGTTTCGCTTGTAACCACTGCAATGTTAAAGCTTCGAAATAAAAACTACGCTCTCCACTCTCTCTACCCAGTATGTTATTTAATTGATGTGAAATTTCCTTTGTTCTCATCCAATCATCTACAACAAATCCGTAAATACGCTCTTTAGACATCGTGATATCCTCTCGAGCAATGAATGGAACTTTATCATATACTTGGTCTTGTACTGCAATTAAAGTATTTCCTACTTCATGTGGTAAAACCAAATTCTGTACAGCTTTTTTCACATGAAATGTTTTCATCCAATCCGCATGAATCACTTCAATTTCTTTTTTAAATTCCCCATCTTTAAACTCTTGTTTTTGTGCTATCCATCCTGGGACTAACAAAATCTCATCTTCTCTACCAAGCTTTTCCGTTTGGTAGCCAAGAGCTTTCGCAAGATCATTGTATTCACTTAATTTCATAATAGAAATATTACTTTCTGTATATTTAGTAGAAGCGGATGCCAATCGATAAGGGATATTGGCATCATTAAGATGCTTCTTAATTGTTGAAAGGTGTTCATTTACCATTTTATTCCCTTCAAAACTCATATACGTAAATGTATAAGGATTTGTCATTCTTGACAGTTCTTTATTTCCAAGTGCAGCGGTAGTTCCAATTGCGGTGAACGCGACTGCCGAAATAATAGACACTATAAAAAACATCATTGCATTATCTTTCATACGGTAAATTAATTCTGAAAATGTTAATATATTTGTTCTTTTCAAAAATAAAGATTCTCTCTTTTTCGCTATACGCAATAAAAAAACACTACATTGTGTGTATAAAAAATATGTTCCAATGATTACAAGTAATACACCTAATACTAATAGAACCGGATTTTTACTAATGATAAAACGAAATACTGTACTATATCCCCCACCTATACTAAGTAGAGATAAAAATGATAATAAAAGAGAGGCCTTTGGTTCAGGCTTTGGTTTTTCTTCTGTTTGAATCAGTTCCACAAGTTCAGTCACTTTTATCATCTTAAAAGTAACAAGTGATACAATTAAAAATAAAAGCAGGAATGTAATAATCGTTAATACAATCGCTTGAATTGGAATATAAAACGGCAATCCATTGTTAATCATTAAAATACTTGAGCTAATGAGTAACACTAATTTAGAAAAGATAAGACCAATGATAATACCTATAAAAATCGAAGAAATACCAATTAACATATTTTCAATTAATACTAACTTTTTTAACTGCCTAATAGACATTCCTTGTATCATTAAAATACCAAACTCTTTTTTACGTGTTTTTAAAAATGAGCTTACTGAATATAAGATAAAGAAAAATGAAAAAACAAAAATCAAGCCTTGTGAGATCCTAAACCCGATTGTTCCGAGTTCACTTATCGTTTCACTTGTCGATTTTAACTCCCCTGTTAAATTAGGATGAAATAATAAAAGCGCGTATGTAAAAAAAATCATAATAGAAAATGTACTGCTTAAAAAATGAGCGGCATATGTCCGTTTATTACGAAAAACATTATTAAACGCGAATTGACGAAAAGTCATGCCTTTTCCCTCCTAACAACGAGAGAACATCGATAATCTTTTGGTAAAAAGCTTGCCTACTTTCACCGCAGTAAATTTCATTATACAATTCACCGTCTTTAATGAAGATAACGCGACTACAGTAACTTGCTGCATATGGATCATGAGTAACAAGCATCATCGTTGCACGTTCTTTCTTATTCAGTTCTTCTAACATATCCATCACATCATTCGAAGACTTAGAATCTAAGTTTCCCGTAGGTTCATCCGCTAATAACAATTGTGGCTTATGAATGATTGCACGAGCAATTGCGGTTCGCTGTGCTTGACCACCTGAAATTTCATATGTTCTTTTATGCAAAATATCGAGAATGCCTAACTTTTCTGCAACTTCTTCCACCCGCTTATTCATTTCCTTTACAGCCACTCCATCTAACGTCATCGGCAACACAATGTTTTCTTTTACAGTAAGCGTACTGAGAAGATTAAAAGATTGAAAAACAAATCCTAACCGTTGTCGACGAAATAACGCTAATTCTTCAGATGACAATTGAAAAGGGTTCGTACCATTTATTAAAATGTTTCCTGATGTTGGTGAATCAATCGTGGATACCATATTTAACAATGTAGTTTTCCCACTACCAGACGGTCCCATAATCCCAACAAATTCACCCTCTTGAATAGATAAATCAATATCAGCAAGAGCTTTATAAGGAACTTTACCCTTATATACCTTACTAATCCCTTTCGCCTGCAATATTTCCATACTTTATTCTCCCTTCATTTATACTAACTAATTTGAAGTGTAAAGGAGTTATCTTACATCTCATATTGATTCGTCTTTCATTTATCTTACAACTTTGTAAGATTTCTAAAAAAGCTGATGAAATAGAATTTTTCATCAGCTTTTATAAAGTATAAAAAATAATCCGTACAGTCGTACCTTTTTTTACTTCAGAATAGATTTCTACTTTGTGACCTAAATGTTTTGCAATTTCATGTACAAGATATAGTCCCATCCCTGTAGATTCTTTAAAATCTCTACCATTCTCTCCTGTGAAGAAAGGTTGAAATACTCGTGGTATATCTTGCTTCGGTATGCCTACTCCAAAATCACTCACTTCTAAGATGATCCGCTTGTCTACATTATATGCTTTCAGTATAATTTTTTCTCTACTACCCGTTGAATATTTAATTGCATTAGAGAGAATCTGACCAACTAAGAATTGAAGCCACTTCGCATCACTCTCTACAATGATGTCTTTTTCAATTTTTACTTCGGGATATACAAAATTACGGATAAAAAAACGCTTATGTTCATGTATTGCTTCGTTTACTAACTTATACAATTGGACTCTTTCTACATAAAAATCTTGTGTGAAAGTTTCCAGACGTGCCACATATAAAGCCATTTCTAATCCTTTTTTTAATTTATCCGCTTCTTCATTGATACTTTCAAATCGAGGATCAACTTCATCTTGTGTAAGTAATTCAATAACAGATAAAGGTGTTTTCATTTGATGAATCCATTGATTCATAAAAGTTAAATGCTCCTCATTTTTACGTTCCTGCACTTGTAACTGATTCTGATAATGACGGTATTGTACTTCTAATAACTCATGTAATGCAGTAGACAAGACTGCAAAATCTGATTTTTGCACGGATTCATCTAAAGATCGCAGCGGATTTGCTAACCTTTCATAAAAAGACTTATGGGTAAAATAGCGATATAGTAAATATGCAATCAAAAAACATAATCCTAAAAACATTGCATAAAGTGCAGTTGTCATATGACGATAGCCATCAAACCAATAAACAAGAAAAATAGCAATGAATTGAAAAATTGTAAAGCATAGCAGCGGAATATGCTCACGTATAAATAGTTTTATCATTTTTCTCCACCGATTTCCCATGTTATATGTAATCGATAACCGACACTACGAATGGTTTCAATTGCACCTTGAATACCTAATGCTTGCAACTTTTTCCTAACACGTGTTGTATTCACACTTAGTGTATTATCATCAACATATGATTCACTATCCCAAAGTTTGTTCAATAGCACTTCTCTACTTACAACGCGCGGATAATTTTTCATTAACATTTCTAACAAAATCGCTTCATTTCTTGTTACATCAATTTCTTGATTACGTAATTGTAATACTAAACGCTCTGGAAACAAAGTAAGCCCTTGTTGTTCAATCATTCGTTCTTCTATTTTGGGTGCATAGTCTCCATATGCACGCCTTAGTTGACTACGAATTTTCGCCATTACAACTTCATAATGAAACGGCTTTGGAATATAATCATCCCCACCATTTTCTAATGCCATCACTTGATCCATTGTTCCTTCACGAGCTGAAATAAATAAAATAGGACACGTAGAAATAGCGCGAATTTGCCTGCACCAATAATATCCATCGAAACTTGGTAAATTAATATCTAGTAGCACTAAGTCTGGTTTCTCTTGTAAAAACATATCTAATACACGTTGAAAGTCAACAATAACAATTGCTTGATACCCGTATTTCTCGATATAAGAAGATAATAATTCCGCGATTTTAGGATCATCTTCCACAATCATAATTTTAACCATGTTTTCATTCCTTTCTTATACTCTCTACATAAGCATATACTACCATATTTTTTCTTACTTATTTTTAAAAACTCATTGCATGACTATTTAAACACTGCATTTCTTCGCCTATATGACAGGTGTCATTTGTTTTAACTGACACCTGTGCATACAAAATATTCCTTTTTAAGGATACAATAATGACAAAATCATAAGAAAAGAGGAAAATAATGAGAAATAACAACAAAAGAATTCGTTTGCTTGATATATTAAGGGGCTTTGCTGTGTTAGGAACACTTGGTACAAACATTTGGATTTTTGCATATTTAGGTGATATTTCTTATATCTTTACGTTCGATCATGCAATTTGGTGGATGTCAGTTAATGATTTTATTCGGCTGTTCGTTTTATTTTTAGTGAACGGAAAACTTCTCGGTTTATTAACAATTATGTTTGGTGTAGGACTTGAACTTAAATATCAACAATCTTTACGCAAAGGAAATACATGGCCTGGCGTTTACCTATGGACTTCTTTTATACTTTTATTAGAAGGTTTCATTCATTTCACCTTGGTTATGGAATATGATATTTTAATGAGCTATGGAATAACCGCAATTATTGTTGCTTTCATTATTAAACGTGGTGACAAATGGATTAATCGAGCTATGAAAATGATAGGTATCTTTCACGGAGCTGCTATGCTTGTCATTCTTGCTATATTTATGTATTTAAAATTCATAGGAGGTAACATTTCACTAGGTAACGCTAATGAAATTGTAACTCTTTATAGTGATGGAACTTGGTTTGAACAAATCCATTATCGACTAACAAACTTTATCGCGAATCGACTGGAAGTAATTTTTGTTATTCCAATGAATATTTTCCTTTTCCTATTAGGGATACGTCTTATGCGTGCTGGCGCCTTCTCCCCTGATGAAAACGGGAAAAGAATTCGTACAAAAATGCTAGAAATCGGCATTATGATTGGTGTCCCTCTCAATCTGTTAATCTTTATTCCGGGCGGTATCTTTGATTTACCAGCTCGTTATTTATTTGCACCTTTCCTTTCTATTTTGTATATTGCATTGATTGCTAAAATGATAGAAAGTTTTGAACACTCTTGGTTATGGCGGCGCCTTGAAAATGTAGGGAAAATGTCTCTTAGCTGCTATGTTCTTCAAAATATTCTTTCTTCCATTCTCTTTTACGGTTGGGGCTTCGACCTTGGCGGAAAAGTGAACTCATTATCGATTGTCTTTATTTGGATTTGCATCTGCTTCTTTGAAATTTACTTCGCAACATTTTGGCTAGCTAGATTTAAATTTGGTCCAATGGAGGCCGCACGCAGATACACAGCTGGTTTAATTAAGTAAAAATGATTCTTAGTGGGATTTCATCATTTCCACTAAGAATCGCTCCTTTTAAAATTCAGTGTACTTTACCCTGAAATAGGACTTATTACAAGTCCTTATTCCCTCTTTATAGGAGGATAGTAAATGTTTAAAAAAATTTATCCACACGATCAAATCGAAAAGTACTTATACTTAGATATTATTTTTATTGTCGTTTTAATTTACAATGTAATTCAAGCAGAAACAATTATTAACTTATTCTTAAAAATTGTTCTTTTACTGCTCGTTTTGTTATTTTTTTACTTCGAATTGTGGTATAGAGATTGGCGCCTTCTCCTCTCCAGTTTATGTAGCTGCATATTATTTGCACTACTTGCAATATTCATCGAATCATGGCTACTTTTTTATGGTTTTGTCATCGGGAATTTATTAGGAAGAGCCCAATCTAAATTGTATATCGGTATCGGTACAGTAGGCATCGCAATGATGTTTTTTCTTGTTAGTTGGTATACCTTTGGTCACCCTTTTTACATATTAAAAACTTCTTTGCTTCTTGCCTTTATTCTTCAACTTGTACAACCATTTGTCATCCATATCCGGGAAAAAGCAAAATCTTTACAAAAGGAGCTAAGCGCCGCAAACTCTCAAATTGAAAGATATATTCAAGAAGAAGAAAGACACCGCATTGCAAGAGACCTTCATGATACACTCGGGCAAACATTAACAATGATTAAACTGAAAAGTGAACTGACAATACGATTGATAGAAAAGGATCCACCACAAGCAAAACAAGAATTAAATGATATTTTAGACACATCACGTTTCGCATTAAAACAAGTACGTGAACTAGTTACTGATATGAAATATATATCGATTGAAAGTGAATTAAATCATCTACGTGAGCTATTACATACAGCCGGTATCCAATTTACGACTAATGCAAACAGAAACGCACCTTTGCTAACAAATGTTGCGGAAACAATGGTTGCTCTCTCTATAAGAGAGGCCATTACAAATATTCTAAGGCATAGCCAAGCAAACCATTGTACAATCGTTCAAGAAATGGATACAAAATGGTTTCAAATAAAAATAAACGATGATGGAATTGGCTTTCAACATGAGCCACTTGGAGTCGGAGTTCAATCAATTCGGGAACGAATGAAGATGATACATGGCACAGTAGATATACATACATTAAGAAACAACGGCACAACGATTATTTTAAAGATACCTATTTCAACAAACTTAGTAGAAACAAATTAACCTTGTAAAACGATACAAGAAAGGCGGCAGTAAAATGATTCGTATTGTAATTGCTGAGGATCAAAAAATGCTTCGCGGAGCCCTCGTTTCTCTATTAAAACTAGAAGATGACATTGAAGTGATTGCAGAAGTTTCAAATGGGATAGATGCTTGGAACATTATTACAAAACAACAACCCGATGTGTGTCTTCTCGATATCGAAATCCCCGACATCACTGGACTTGAAATCGCAGAAAAATTAAGAACAATGGGACATTCCTGTAAAATAATGATAGTTACAACTTTTGCTCGTCCAGGATACTTGCAAAAAGCGATGGACGCAAAAGTAGACGCATATTTACTAAAGGACGAACCAATTGAATTTCTTATTGAAGCGATTCATAAAGTAATGATTGGTGAACGTGTAGTAAGTGCAGACCTAACTGCTACGCTGTTTTTAAAAGAAGATAATCCACTAACTGCCCGTGAAGTAGAGATACTCCGTATGGTTAAAAACGGGATGACAACGGGAGAAATTGGTAAAACATTGTATTTAACAAACGGAACTGTTAGAAATTATTTATCATCTTCCATTCAAAAGCTTGAAGCTGAATCAAGATTTCAAGCCATTCGTATCGCTGATGAAAAAGGATGGATATGATGTAAGATGCGGTATAGTAAAAGGGATGCTTCTTCTACACCTTTCCTCCCTGTTAAAATAAAAGTTTGTTATAAGTTAATTTAAATATTATTTCTTTTTTATTCAAATTTCTTATATCAAAAAATTCAGTATTTTGGAAGTCTATTTTTTCCTTAATGCAAATTCTATAATCAAATGTAAACTATAAGAAAGGAATGAGTTAACTAATGAAACAGCAAAAACAATATTGGAACGAGGTTGCACATGAAAAACAATTTACAACTCCCTTTCGATTTGATTTGTTTCAAACACATGTAAAACAAGAAGCGACTATCTTAGACTATGGATGTGGATATGGAAGAACATTGCGTGAGTTAAGAAAAACACAGTTTACCAATCTTTATGGCGTTGACTTCTCAGAAGAAATGATTAAAAGAGCAAAATTAGACGATATGGGGATTCATTTTAGTGTCATTGAAAATAAAAACCTAGCATTTCCTGATAATTATTTTGACTCTGTACTTTTATTCGCAGTACTAACTTGTATTCATAGTGACGAAGAACAAAGAGCCATTTTACATGAAATTAAGAGAGTCTTAAAACCTAATGGAATAATTTATATTAATGACTTTCTATTAAATCAGGACAATCGTAATTTAAAGCGATACGATCAATTTTATCAAAAATATGATATATACGGTGTATTTGAATTACCTGACGGAGCCATTTTACGCCATCATAATGAAGAACAAGTAAAGTGCTGGATGAAGGATTTTAAACAGCTGGCATATGAGAAAGTGGAATATACAACAATGAATGGGAATCGATCCAACGGGGTAGTTTGTATAGGGAAATTAATAAAATAAAACCTTAGAACTTGGAGTATGCTATGGTGATTTATAATCAGACTAATAATAAAAACTTTACACTTGCATATCCCCTCCTTGTTAAGACAACATTTTTTACTAAAGTTAACACAGCGAAAGAAACAATGCTTTTCTTATTCAACACAGACAGAAAATAATCAAACACTTTTATAAGCCAACTATTCTTAAAACACATTTGTAAAAGCACCACACTCATTTTCCTACATAACCTTTACTATACCACCTCTACAAGGGAGGAACTAATATGGCTCTTATTCCTTATAATGAAAGCGATGTCGATTTATTAGCACGCTTAATCCGTGCTGAGGCTGAAGGTGAAGGTAGACAAGGCGAACAGCTTGTCGGCTGCGTTGTAGTAAACCGCGTTTTTTGTGACTGCTTAGACTTTAAACAATTACGTACCGTAAGTGATGCGGTATATCAAACTCCAGGTGGATTTGAAGCTGTACAATACGGATATTTTTATCAACGTGCTCGTGACTCAGAAAAAGAAATTGCAAGACGTGTGTTACAAGGTGAATGGCGCTGGCCAGCAAGATGGTCCCTTTGGTATTTCCGGCCGACTGGTGCTTGTCCACCGGAATGGTATAATCAACCATTTGCAGGGCAATTTAAAAGCCATTGTTTTTATGAACCAATCGGGGATGAATGCCCGAAAATGTATACGCGATAATAACTTTATAAAATTCACCACATTCTATTAGTTACAACCTTAAGAATTCAAGGACGCGCATATACAAGTCCTTGAATTCTTAGTTATACTATTAATCACCTCAAACACAGCTTGATAATATAATTTGTGTTTGAGTTAGTATTCTACTCTACTTAGTTACAAAAATCCAATAAGGACACTATTTTCTCGGCACCTATTACAGATATAAGTAACGGTATCCGTGGACCACTTGGCTGATTGATAACAAGTCTATAAATGATTCTAAAAAGTAATTTTTGATTCTCTTTCATTATCTTTTTACTTTCATTATGACAAATTTCATATATCTGTTCCATTATCTTTGGACTATCCGCATTTGTAGGAACTATTTCACAAACTTCTAAAATCCACCTTTTCTGTACCTCTTCCAATGTTTCGTAAAACTCCCAATTCTTTTCTTTATTTACTTCAATCATTTTTTGCGGTTGTAAATTTCGAATCCAGTATTCCACACGATTACTTATTTTCATAATGTCAATCAAGCTATAATCTGCATCCACTTTCGCTAATATCTCTTGTAAAATATGAGTATCAAAGTTCACTAATGGCAAGACGCCTGCTACTTGATTAAATTTTGGTAAGCTGGCATTTTCATCACTAACGCCGGAAAGCCTAATTACATCACGCAACTCTTCATTATTTAACTTATTATTTTGATAACCTTCTTTATATCTTTCATACTCAGTATAATTCCGAATCACATCCTCATCCATACCAATATGAAATGCTGCATTTGGTTTATATTTTGAAAACATAAATAGAATGACTTCTGGCAAATACACATTTAATAATTCACTTGGAGTAATGATATTCCCAGCAGAACTTGACATTTTTTGATTATTACCTTTTATTCCAATGAAATCATAGGCAACATAATTCGGTGCCTCATAATTGAAAATTTCACTAGCTATCTCCTTTGAAACATTATAACTACCTGTTTCGGCCGAATGATCTCTCCCACCCGGTTCAAAAATCACATCTTCTATCATCCATCTCATCGGCCAATCAATTTTCCAATTTAATTTCATGTGACTCGTTTGCATTACTGATAATACATTATGACTCCCACATTCACACTCATATCGGATTGTTTCCGATGTTTCATCAAAATTTGTTGTTTTTGTTGAATCTTTCCCGCATTGCTCACAATATAGCGTAATGGGATAAAAAATCTCCCGCTCATCTTCAGATGATTCACTCGTTTTGAATTTCATTAATACGTCGTAGATTTCTTTTCTTCTTTTTAATGCTTGAAGTATATGTTGATTATATCTCCCAGTTCTATATTCTTCATGTTGATAAATAAACTCCACATCAATACCAAAAGTTTCTAATGATTTTTCAAATTCTTTTTCAAAATGCTCTGCATACGATTTATGGCAACCATATGGATCTGGAATATCACAATATGGCATACCAATATATTTCTCAAATGATGAATCAACGTTTTTCGGAACCTTTCCAAATCGGTCGTAGTCATCCCATGAAAATATAAATCGTGTCTTTTTTCCTAAATCTTGAAGTGCTCTTACAACAAAATAGGTCGTTATTATTTCTCGAAAATTACCTATATGAACAGACCCCGAAGGACTAATTCCGGATGCACATACAAACGTCTCTTTATTTGGATGTTTTTGAATAAGTTCATGCGCGATTTGATATGCCCAGTGCATATAATTCACCTCTTATTAATTTTTTATTTACTCTTCCACTTCCTTTTCAAAACAAAAAAACTCCCACCCCCAAGATTATCCATCTTGAGGACGAGAGTTGTTCACTTCGTGGTACCACCTCAGTTTATTAATATGTCACCATATTAATCTCTTCAGGTACGGCAATCATTTGCTTATACCCTATCTCTATAACGGGAGAACCCGTCGCATTATCCCTAAACAAGTTAGTTCTATGCACAGCTCCAAGTCTTTTTTCATTAAGATTTTTACCCCTCCTTCTCAGCTACCGGAGTTCTCTGTATGCAATCATTCTTAACTACTCTTCTCTTCATTGCCATTTTTGTTATAAGTTATTTTCCATATAATAATTTATAATGTTATCGTTGTCAAATTTCTCCAAATTAAAGGGTTTGCTACCATTTTCATCGAATATATATAGGTTATCTTTATAGAAAGGAGAAAATACATTGTTAGGAAAATTAGAATTAGTTATCGATGCTAAAGCAAACTTAGGAGAAGGCCCTTGTTGGGATGAAGAAAAGCAAATATTATACTGGGTTGATATTTTAGGGAAAAAGGTATGCATTTATAACCCTATTACAAATATAAATCGTAAAATTTCATTAGACCAACAAATTGGATGTGTCGTTCAAGATGCATCTGGCGGAGTTATATTAGCAATGGAGCGTGGTTTCCATTCTCTTAATCTTGAAACAGAGGAATTAAAACTTATTCATAACCCGGAGTCTCACCTGCCAGAAAATCGCTTTAACGATGGAAAGTGCGATCCCGCTGGTCGCTTTTGGGCTGGCACTACCGATTTATATGGAGTCAGCGCAGCTGGTTCTTTATATTTCTTGGATACTGATTTTAGTGTAAAAAAGCAATTAGAACATGTAAATACATCCAATGGTTTAGCCTGGTCACCCGACCAGCGGTATCTTTATTTCATTGACACACCTACTAAAAAAGTCACTCGTTTTGATTATGATATACACACTGGAACAATTAGTAACCCAATAGATATCATTATTATTCCTAATAGTGAAGGATTACCTGATGGAATGACAATTGATGAGGAAGGCAGTTTGTGGATTGCACATTGGGGCGGTGCTAAAATCACAAGATGGAATCCAATGACTGGCGAAAAAATTCTAACAGTTCCTGTTCCGGCACTCAATGTAACTTCCTGTACATTTGGAGGACCTGACTTAACAGAATTATATATTACTACTGCCAGGACAAGAATGAACCAAGATCAATTAGAAGTTTATCCATATGCTGGTGGCGTATTCCGAATAAAAACACAGGTTAAAGGGTGTCCAACTTATCAGTTTAATCATAAGAAATCGCAGGTAAAGAAATGAATCGAATAGAGTATATTAGACAAGGAAAAAAAGTATCATGACCTTTGTTATGAAGAATCGCTTTCAAAATTCTCCCTCCTTATTTTTTTATTTTAATAAACATCCATTTACCTTCAAAATATTCCGTACTTTCGGCTTGAATTTCGCATGATTAATGGGCAAAAAAAGCCTACCACTTAATCATATTTACAGTGGTAGGCTTTAGATATACTTTTATATGTTTTAAAAGAAGGGACAATCTATTTGATCAATAAATTCCCAAGATTTATTTTCTACACATTCGGCAGGTCCTTTCTTTTCCATTGACACTTTTCTAAGAGGATTTACTTCAAATTTAAACATAGAAGTAGGTTCAATATACATGGAAAAAACATGGCTGCTAGGTAAAGTTTTAGATACATCAATATCGCCTACTTGTTTAAACAATTGCTGGGCACCGTATAAAAAAAATTTTGTTACATCAGATTGCTTATTAATCCATGCGATCATTTCAGAAGATACAGATTTATTTAAATGGATTTTTACCCGATCACCACGCTTATACCGCTTGCGCCCCATACTCACACCAACTAACTAATTGTTAAATTCGTAAATCCCAATTCTTTTTGTTTATGTTCTCTATACCGTGGTGAACATGTGTAAACTAATAATCCACGTGCATTTGTAAATAGAGGGTTATCTACAAATATTACATTTTTTAAACGACCTTTTTGTTTTAAAATAAGTTTCAAACTGTTTTTAATGATGACAGCGCCCCCACCATAGATAAATACATACGGATCATCTTTCATATCATCAATTTTATTAATAATATCCGTTGCAACTCGTGCAGCTAATCCTAGAAATGCCTGTTGTGACTCTTCTACTAGCATTGCATGCCTTGGGTGTTTCTCATTTAAATAAATTTGATTAAACTCTGTAATACTATCTATTGTTTTTGTCGGATTCTTCCGATTCCATCTTGTAATAATCTGCAATAAAGTTTCTTTAACTCCATAGGACAATCCTTTACTTAATTGCGGTCTAAAATTCACTCCAAATGAAACAACTTCCTCAGTTGTACCCGCACCAATATCAAAAGATAATAATGTTTTATCCACAAAATCAATCTCTGTAATAGCATCTTTTTCACTTGCAACTTTATGTTTTAAAATATTACCTTCCTCATCGTACACAATCCCCCAGGTCCCAGACGCCCCTTCTGGTAAACATTTACAGTACTCAATGGATATATTTATCGTTACATCTCTTCCATTTGGATAATGAAAAATAATTTTATGATTTCCCATATAACGTTTAGCGTTTTCTGCTGCGATTTCTTGCGTAATAGTTTGCATTGGAAGAGCAACTGATAAATCGTAACGAATATTAATATGATCTAATTTCGGACTATGACGCATGGCACTAATTGCTAAACCTGATAAAATCGTTAGAACCATTAATTCATCTGTAGATTTATCAGACTTCTTCTCTACTTCTGTCCCTTTTAACTGATCATTGATAACCTTTTGCCCAACAATGTAACGTACATTATTCAACATGAGTGAAGATGAATTAATCGTCACATCTATATGATTTTCCACTTCAGATATCGGTACATCCTCTTCGTCTAATAAGCCTGTCGGTTCCCCAATATACAGTGAATATATACTTGGAATATAAATCGGATTTTGGCCTTTCACCATTAACTTTAAACCGTTATTTCCAGCGTCTGCACCCGCTTTTAAAAGTATGGACATATTTACCCCCCAATTTAATCTGACATCCCTTCCAAATATATGCAAATAATAACTTTAACATTCAAACCAAATAGAAATCTTTTTCCTTTCTGTTTTTTAATGTTTATTTCTAAACTGAGAAATAAATAATTAATTTTCATAAATTTATCTATTTATGTAAAATGTATTTGACATTACTCCCTGTCATTTTTATACTATTAAGTGTAAAGAGTTTTTTACACTTATAAAGAGGTGAATACGATGAATCAGAATAAGTTTATTTTCGTAGTTATTATACTATCATTACTTGGAATACTCATACATGGCGCATACAAATATACGACCGAAGGAGCCATTCTCGGAGGGACTATTTTTGGAGCTTCTTTAATAATTAGTTATTTAATAAATCATATGACATGGGGAGATCCAAACGGCGTGTCATAAGAAAGTCAAGATGAAATGGGACAACAAATTACATATAAAAGTTTCAAAATTGGATATTTTGTATTAGTCGTTATTATGTTTATTTTATTGATTTGGTCAGAAGGATTTTCTACCTTATATTCGCTTGATAATATTCAAAATCTCCCTTTATTTATAGCGCTTTGTTCTTCATTCATTGTTATTCTACTTATAGAATTCGTTGTTTCGAAGCGATATCAATAAAGGTATACATAATAGGAGAAGTCATTCCCTTACATAGGAATGCCTTCTCTTTCTTCTTCATATTTTTTACAAACTTGTTCTAATGTTGGTCCAGTTCATCAATAAGCCGGTAATGTTTATAATCAATTTCATAACAGTTATTACGCAAAATAGCTATCATTGATATTACCACACTACGCAGCGCCTCTTTTCCTTTTGGAGACCATCTACATTCGGTCGCACGTATACTTGGTGAATTATCAAGATGGTAAATATAAAACAAGCTGCCTTCCAATTGGGCCCATTCTTCTTTGACCTCTATCTTCAAATCCTACTTTTAAATACAGCTTTTGAGCAGGAATATTTTTTTCATTTACAGCTAGTACAATTTCATTTTTATCTGAAAAATAGGATGCTACAAAGTCATGTAATAATGCTAATCCTTTTTTGGCATACCCTTTTCCTTGTTTCTCGTAATTGATAGAAAAGGCAACTAAAAGTAAATCATTGGGATTATCTGTGTATTCTGCTACCCTCGTTCCTGATTGTAATGCGAAAATTCCTACTGGTGTATGATTCGCTAAAATAACAACAACATTTCGAGTTGTGTCTTTTTTAGCTTTTTCAAGCAAGTCACTTGGTTTTGCTGTAAATTGAATTTGTTCACTAGGTAAAATAAATGCGTCTATAATTTCTTTATATTTTTCATCATATGGAATAAGCTGAATATCTTCTGTTTGCAAATTCATTTTTATTTCCCCTTTTCTTCTAATTACTAACTTAAACCTTGCTGTGACTTAGAACGTACTTTTCCATCTGAAAAGGTAATCTCAGCAAAGGATTGTGGTGGATTTCCTTTCCAGGCAAAAGTTTGTTTATAGTTTGATGAATTTTCATTACCTTGATTTATAAGTAAATCCCCTTCAAATCCTATTAATTCTTTTACTTCGTTATATGTCATTCCTTCATTTATTTGTGAGAAAATATTCATATCAATTGTTTCTCTCTTCTTTTTTTCTGTGACAGTTGAAGAAGTTGTTGTTTGTTTCTTTATTTCTTTCTTTTTATCACACGCTGTCATACCAAAAATCACACACAGACTAAGACCACAAACTATGAGTGCGCATTTATTTTTCATCATTACAACTATCTCTGGTTTAAAAACGATACCCAAGCATATCTAAATGTAATATATCGCAGAGAAACCAGGATAAACCTCCTTCTTTGTTATGTTTTTTATTCATCATTTTCAGATGGTTTTATATAGTTTTATACACGGTGGATCTGTCGTAACTTCCTAATTATTATTAAACCATATATTCCCTTTTTGATAAACTGAATATTAATAATTAACAAAAACATCTCGCGCCATATAGCACGAGATGTTTTTGTTATCTTTTAAGATGATTATTTGATTGATCTTCTTGTTCTTTTCTTAATTCATTCTCTTCATCTTTTGGTAACTGTTTGTCGTTTTCTTTAATCGGATTCGTTTCTTTATTTTCAATCATATCATTTGGTACTTGTGGCATAACACGTCCAACAATTGCAGCAAGTTCATCAAGAATTCCTTCGCCAGCTTTTCCGTGCTTAATTTGATTCCCCATTCGCTTTAATCGTTCATACGTATCAACATCCGCTACAACAACTGCATTTGCACCATTTGGATCATGTTTTAAGCTTTCAGCGACAGAATACTTGATTGATTCTACACGAGTTCGATCCAGTTTTGCCTTTACATCAATGCCAACAACAGCATATTTTCCAATAACGACTGCGGTCGCATCTTTTACACCTGGTATACTAGAAGCTAAAGAAGCTAAATGATCTGCCACTTTTTCATTCGGTTTTGTTTTATCTTTTGTATAGCTAACATTTCGCATAGATACATTTTTTTGTTCTGGTTTTTCATGAGCATTCTCTTTTTTTCCTACACTACACCCTGTGATAGCAAAACAAATCATAAGCATATATATAAGGATTTTCATCATTTTCACCACTTTATCATTGATGTTTAATCATAAATCTTTTCGACAGCCTGCATCTTTTTCACTTTTTCTTCAGTTCCGTCATTTGCATTAATAAAAATTTGGTACGTATCTTTTCCTAATGTCCCGACAAATTCATAGCACAATACTTCTTTATGCACATCATTTACAACAACCGCCTTGCGTTCTTCCATTACTTTTACATCTGGATTGATTTTCTTTCTTGCATCAGCAGCCGTTAATTTTGCAGTTGGAATGGTGCGTTTTTGATGTGATGCTAAATATTCTTTTGCTGAAAAACCAACAATTGATCCATCATCTAAAGCAATTTTCATTTGAATTGCTTCTGGATAAATACGCACATTATTCTCATTCACAACGTACGTAAACACACCAATATTATCGTATTGTGAACTATCAAAGAGCTCCATATTGGTAAACTTATGGTCCTTTAAGAAAGTTAATCCTTTACTTCCTGCGTCATTTAAGCTAATTTTTTGTTCCTTAATTTCACGGTTATTCATTACCCATATTGGATATCCACCTTTTTCGGTAATATCCATATAAAATTCATTCTTTGTTTCAGGATCTTGAATTTTCACACTATAAAATGATTCTTTAGCACCTTTTCCGCTTTTCTCAACTTCTACTTTTTCATTGCCTTTTAAATTTAAAAATGATTTTGCTATTTTTGCCGCTTCATCTTTTGAAATCGCTTTACCTTTTGCTTCAAAGCCGCCTTTTTTCGCCTTTTGCATGCTTGTGAAAGTTGGACCGAAATTATTTGAAGAATAGGATGTTACATTTTTCTCAACCGTCTTAAGCCCGTCAATAATCGTGTTATCCGCTGGATCTTTATTTGACGCAAGCGCAAGTTCTACATCCATCCAACGTAAATTATTTTTCAAAACGAGATGCTGTACTTTTCGAAGCTCATCTTGAATGTTGCCAGCATTTGAATATAGAGTTTGAAGCGCTTTATATTCTTGATCGTTTAAAGGTTCTTTCTCTAAATCACGAATGGCAGTGCGATAACTAAAATCACCAATATTTGCTAAAAATTCCTCGGTTTTATTAAACGGCATTAATGTTAAAGGTAGTTGTCCTACATCAGAACGAGCTTCCGATGTTAAACGCCACACATCCGCTAATGCCGGTGATAAAGATGTACGTGAATTCATTGCCAGTGTTGTTCCGATTTTATCGTGTAATAAATCAACCTCATACGCTAAATCATGAAACGCACGCTGATAGCTGTTTTCTGCTCGAATTAACACCGCATTTTTTTCTTGGTGTTCTTTATAACCCCAATACCCTGTTCCAACTACGCCGATTGTTAACAATACAATTACGATACCTCTTAACATTTCTTCACCTCCGCTCTATTTACAGAAAATATGTTTGCCGATTTTTTTAATTTGTGGTCGACTCCAAATCCATTTACTCGTTGCAGTGTCTGGATTGAAATAATACAGTGCATTTCCAGTAGGATCCCAACCATTAATAGCATCTAATACAGCTTTTTTCGCCGTTTCATTTGGCGTTAAATAAATTTGTCCATCAGCAACTGCTGTAAATGCACGTGGTTCAAAAATCACTCCAGATACTGTATTCGGGAATGATGCACTTGTCACACGATTCAAAATGACTGCCGCAACTGCAACTTGCCCTAAATATGGTTCACCACGGGATTCACCATAAACTGCGTTCGCCATTAATTGAATATCATTTTGTGAATAACCATTTGGCACATTTGTACCTTTATTTTGGGCTGGCTTATTACTTTGTCCACCCGTGTTCCCTTTATTAGCAGTTGATTTCTCATACTTTGTTGCTTTTACAAGCATCTGCTTCGTCTTATCCCCCGCTAAGCCATCTACAGGTAAACCGAACTTTTGTTGAAAATTCCTTAGTGCCCAATATGTACCCCAACCAAATACACCATCTACTTTTCCCGTATAAAATCCGTTATATTTCAATCGAGACTGTAGTTCAATGACATCTTCTCCAGAGGCACCTCTTTGAATCACCTGATTAGAAAAGGCTTGGACATTTCTTGTCTGCCCGCTACTTACAATTACAGATATACCGATTAATACAAACAAAATCAGTATTTTAAAAATAACTGTATGACGCATATATTTCCCTCCTTATTTGCAGTGATGATTTCATGGTTATGTTTTGTAAATAAAACGCTTTTATGTAAAGAAGACAAAAAAATCCAAACTTATATGATTTAGACTGCATGTACACAATAAGAAAAACGGCTAAAAGGAGTTTATTATGAAGCGTATTTTTGCATGTTTTGTATTAGGAATTGTATTTGTTACAGCATATTGCAATACATATACTCATCCATCAGTTGTTCACGCACAACCACCATATGCAAAATGGGGTAAACTTGCGGTAGAAAAAACGAAAGAAAACTATCCAAAAGCGCAAATTATTGATTACCTTCATATTGGAAGAAAACCGAAGGCAGTGAATATAACAACAGAAAAATTCAAATTATGGCTGCGTGAAGATGGAAAGGAATATGGTGTTTTTGTTGATGTAGAGTTTGATACAAGAACGGAGAAGTTTTTGAAGATTACATTTCAAAAGAGCAGTAGATAATGTTCAACTAACCAAGCTTTTACAGGCTTTTATTTCCCCACTTATCTTCTGTTGTTTCTTTGATTCTTGACATTAGAATCTTATTGTCAGCGAATAGCGGGATTAAAAAAGAGGAAATCATCTCGATTCCCTCTTTTTTATTACTATTTAACTTTCACTTTACAATCTGTAAAATTTTCACATAAGCATCTCTTTTCTCAAGAGCTTTTTTCGCTCCTTCAGCTGTTAATACATAATCTACTATAAGATTCTGTATCAATTTCTCATCAGCATCTGGCAAAATAATGTTCATGTCTTCAATTCTACACTTACTCTGTTCAATTGTTCTATTAAAGCTTTGGATATTCCTCGCAATTTGCGCTAATTCTTCCATATGTGAAGGGTTGTTTAAATCTAAAAAAACGTTACTTTTAAACACCGCTGTAAAATAATGATTCGAATTTTTCTTAGTTGCTTCCTCAACAATTTTTTTATCAAAAACGACATTACCCGTTTCCATTTGATCAAATGAAAATATATTGTTATTTAACAACTTAGCATTATGTTTTTTATATTTCTCTAGTAAGTTATTTGCTTCTTTTTTTAGTTTATAATTATCATTAGTTACTTTAGGAGAAATTTGGCCATCAACCTTAAGTTGAAATTCCAGATTTGGTTTTTCTACTTGTTTTACATAAGCAGTTCTCGTTTCTGGACCAAATAAATTCTTTCCGTCCCCATGTGTTTCAACTTGATTTAGTTTAACAGAAATACCATACTGAGACTTTACATAAGCCTGTGCTTTTTTCTCAATTTCTTTATCTGATATGTCACAAGATGTTAATAGTAGCAATAGAACGAGTAGACTACACATAATTTTTATTTTTGTCATATTTCATCTCCTTTTCATTGTAATTTTATAATACAAAAATATTACAAACTAATAAACAAAAATAAAATTCTACTCATAATGAGTAGAATTTTATCCTTCTAACGATGTAAATCTCAACCAGCAAATGAACCATTTCTTTTTAGTTACATCATTACAACTTTCATATTTTTATTTATTCTTTCACTCAAAACTTAGAGTGCGTTCTTTTAGCACTAATATTACCAAGTATCTTAACAAGTACACATATCAATCCAATTGCTAGTGCAATACCCACACTATATAAAATGACACCACTATAACCATTAATCCTAGGATCTAAAAATGGATATGGATACCAATCAATAAAAGATCCACGTATTAAACTATAAATAACGTATAATAACGGAAATAATAGCCAGTTTACTGCATGTTTCCATTTCAATTCTTTCGTTGGAGGATTTAAAACCCAATCTAAAATCATCGCAATTGGCATGATATAATGGAGGACCGTGTTAACCCATGGTATTGGTGTTTGAAGCGATTCCTCTAATCCTCTCAGTAATAAAAAATAGATTAATCCCGTTGTAAATATGTATACTGTTGCTGCTCCTCGAAGAACCCCGAATTGTTCCGAACGTCCGAATGTTGCTGTCGCAAAACAACTTAAAGCAAGAATGATCGCGACCAAAATATTACTTTCAATGGTAAAGAAGCTAAAAAAGTTAATTGGATTAAATGGTTTAATCTGTGCTCTTGTAACAAATTGAGTGATAATTGCACTAAACGCTAAAACACTTAAAAAGAACCTATATCCAACTATTATCTTCTCGTTGTTCATGGATTTCCCCCTTTCTTCATCGTATATAAGTAACCTCCTACAATACGAAAACAGTCCTTTTTATTACCATTTAACTTTACATCCACATAAAAAACAAGAGTTTATGAAAACTCTTGTACATGCTCTATAAATAATTTTAATGGTACTAACCCACGCTTAGGCATTTGACTACTTATAATGGCTACAAGTTCTAATTTCGGAATGATGATAATGTATTGCCCTCCATATCCCATAGCAAAATATATACAATACGGTATGTGAAATCTGCTATTGTCTAATACCCACCAGTGATAACCATATGCTCCAACATGTTCATATGTTAAAAAAACAGCCTTACTCGATTGTTCAATCCAACTTGAGGATACAATCTTTTCTCCACTCCAGAATCCATTTTGTAGACATAATAATCCTATTTTTAGCAAATCCTCTGCTTTCATTTTCATGCCGAATCCACCAACATAAATACCTTGAGGATCTTGTTGCCACTCATATTCGGTAATTTGTAAAGGATTAAATAAATATTCCTTTGCAAACTGCTCCGTTGTCTTTCCAGTAGCAACTTGTAGTATATAACTTAACAGATGTGAAGAGCCTGAATTATAATTCATTTTTGCCCCTATCTCTTCCATTAACGGCTTCTGCAAAATATAATTTATCCAATTATCTGATTCCACGAAATCATTTGGAAATACAACTCCATTTCCAAACTCCTTCCACTCTTCACCAGTTGTCATTGTTAACAAGTGATAAATGGTTAATTCCTTCTTTTCTTTCGGTACATTGGGAATCCATTTTGCTATAGGCGTATGTATATCATTTATGTAGCCTTTATCTATTGCTATACCGATTAAAATTGATACGATACTTTTCGTGATAGAATTAATTTTATATAAATTGTGTGCGCATTCTTTTGTTTTATAATATTTTGTTGTTAACTCACCTTGTTGATATACGAGAAATGCATTCACTTTCTTTTTCATAAATTGATTTTCCAACTTGTAAAAATCCAATATGTATTCCTCCAAATGTATACTGTTCTTGTCTGTTTTTACTATTCTACTCAAATCAAATAAATATTTCTATTTCTATGTACTTTCTAAAAAAATATCCAATTTCACGTGTGGCAAACATATACTATAGATATAAGACATGGTCACTCATACTAAGTAGTTTCGTTTTCGTGGAAAAACACTTAATAACATACGAATTAGCATATCAATTAACATACGAATTGGTATGCTTTTTCATTGATGTAACAATATTTCCAAGGAAAATAAGTACAAAATAGCATACCAAATAACAGCGTGACAATAGTCATTGTCATTGTTTGAATTATGGTGTTAATTTTATTGTTAAATGCTATGTTATTTCTAAACTCTTTTGAAAAAAAGAGAAAGGTCATTGTAAATTTATGTTAAAATGTATATAAAGATTGTGAGAATTTGTACTTAAACTGATGAGTCAGATTAGTTGAATAGGGATTGGTTAAGTTATTCTGTCTTTATGTTAAACTTTAGAAGTTATTCAGCAATGGTAAAAAGGGAGAGAAAGTAATGTTACAATCACTGATTTTTGATATGGATGGAACTCTATTTCAAACAGAAAAAATTCTAGAATTATCACTTAATGATACTTTTAACCATTTACGGTCACTAAATTTATGGGATACAGTAACCCCCATTGATAAATACCGTGAAATTATGGGTGTACCTTTACCAAAAGTTTGGGAAGCTTTGTTACCTAATCATTCCAATGAAGTAAGAGAACAAACGGATGCTTATTTTCTGGAAAGATTAGTTGAAAACATAAGAAGTGGGAAAGGTGCTTTATATCCTAATGTAAAGGAAGTTTTCCGTTATTTAAAAGAAAATAATTGTTCAATTTACATAGCGAGTAATGGTTTAACGGAATATTTACAAGCAATTGTGAGTTATTATAATTTGGATAATTGGGTTACTGAAACATTTAGTATTCAACAAATACGAACACTCGATAAAGGAGATTTAGTTAAAACAATTATAAAAAAATATGACATAAAAAAGGCAGCGGTAGTTGGAGACCGTCTATCTGATATAAATGCAGCTAAAGATAATGGTTTAATTGCAATTGGATGTAATTTTGATTTTGCACAAGAAGATGAACTTGCTCAGGCTGATTTGGTAATAAATGACTTAATGGAGTTAAAAACAATATTGCCTGAAATGAAAATAGTTTACTAAACCAACGGGTCCTTTAACTGAATAAGCGAAATAATAAATCAACGCTCAGAATGATATATGGGGCGTTTTTGTTTGTTATTAGGTATGCGATTTATAATGTGAATTACCGTGTTATTAGATATCTTTTTTACACATAATTACAAAGAAAAAAGTACACCACGCTTCAATAAGTGATGTACTAACAATTATATAATCTTTACTTTATAACTTCGTCCGCACATTCCAAAGTTCTGGGAAAAAGCGTTGATCAAGAACACGTTTTAAATAAGAAACACCAGATGATCCACCTGTTCCCATTTTATGTCCAATAATTCGCTCTACTGTTTTCATATGACGGAAGCGCCACTGCTGGAGCCAATCTTCAATATCGATTAATTTTTCTGCCAGTTGATATAAATCCCAATATTTCTTCACATCAGCATACACCTCTAACCATGCAGCTTCAACTGTCGCATCTTCTTCATAAGGTTGTGTAATATCACGATTTAAAACATTTGGATTGATTGGGAATCCTTCTTTTACAAGTGCCTGAATTGCAACATCGTAAAGACTTGGTGAATGAAGCGCTTTATGCAAACGAGCATGTAACTCTGGATCTTTTTCATAAATTTTTAATGCATGAGGTGTTTTATAACCAAGCGCATACTCAATCATACGATATTGATAAGACTGGAATCCTGATGCTTGGCCGAGTGAATCACGAAATTCAATATATTCAGATGGTGTGAGCGTTGCAAGAATATCCCAAGATTGAATAATTTGCGATTGAATTTTTGAAACGCGCGCAAGCATTTTAAAAGCTGGAGCCAGCCTATCATTTTGAATAGATTCAATCGCTGCACTAAGCTCATGTAAAATCAACTTCATCCAAAGTTCACTCGCTTGATGAATGACAATAAACAACATTTCATCATGATGATCAGATAACCTTTTTTGACTTCCTAGCAAACTATCTAATTGTAAGTACTCTCCGTATGTCATATTTTCTTTAAAATCCGTATGAATTCCCTTTTCCATAATTACTTTTTCATTTTCTTTCATAAAAATGAACACCCCTTCTATGCATCATCTGCTTGCTCTTATAGTGGTCTTATTACAGCTCGAACGGGACTCCCATCCGCATCTGTCAATGCAAGTGGCAGGGCAATCAGTTCATAATCTCCGTCTTGTACATGGTCTAATACAACATTTTCTAAAATATGAATACCATATTTAAATAATTGGTGATGCGCCGCTAATTCTTTATCATCTAGCGGATCTACAGAAGGTACATCCACTCCAATTAATCGAATGCCTTTTTCCGAAAGAAATGGTGCAATATCAGCACGTAAATACGGAATTACTTGCGGGAATTCCTGTGCATTCCCATGCGAAGAAGTCCGAAGTAATAACCTCTCTACCCCATCTAAAGGGAATTTTTCTAATTCTTTTGCGCCAATACTTTCGATACCTGATACATCTATAATTCGAGCTTTACCAACATAGACATTAACATCTAAATCTAGTACCCTTTTTCCGTTATTATCAAAATGAAATGGCGCATCAATATGCGTACCCGTATGAATACTCATCGTTAATTTTCCAACATTAACAGATCCACTTTGTTCTTTTGCCCATGATACTTCGTATGAAAATGGCGTATCTCCTGGCCATGTCGCAATATCATTATTTAATGGTTGTGAAATATCAATCCAATCAGATTCCTTCATCGCTTATGCCACAACCTCTCGCTTATTTTCAAACTTTTTATATTCTTCATCTTTCATGATTTTCTTCAAGATTTGCACAGATTTCCACACTTCTGCGTACGTGTTATATAAAGCAACTGGCGCAAGGCGAACCCCATTTGGTGCACGAAAATCAGGAATAACTCCATTTGCTTTTAAAGCTTTACATATACGTGCAGCTTCTGGATGCTCTAAATATATATGCCCTCCGCGTTTATCATCCTCTAATGGATTTCCAATTGTAAATCCCATCCCCTTCAGTTCATGGTTGATTAAATTTAGCATATAACGAGTAATGTGTAATGATTTTCCTCGCAATCTTTCAATGCCAGCTTCTTTGAAAATCTCAAGTGAACCAATAAGTGGCGCTGTACTTAACACATGAGGTGTGCCAATTTGATATGCCCCGGCATGCTCAGCTGCTGTTAATGTATGTTCCATATCAAATTGCTTATCTTTTCTTGAACTAAACCAACCAGAAAGCCCTGGAAGACGATTGAAATGTTTTTTGTTTACATATAATCCAGCAACCCCACCAGGTCCTGCATTTAAATATTTATAATTACACCATACTGCGAAATCAACACCCCACCCTTTAAAGTCATGCGGAATTGAACCGATGGAATGGCATAAATCAAAACCAATATAGATACCACGCTTGTGCGCTTCAGCTGTTAATCGCTTCATATCAAGAATTTGTCCACTTCGATATAGCACTGCAGGCAATAAAATTAACGCAATATCATCAGTCATCGCATCAATAATATCTTCCTCTTGCAGCGTTCTACTATCCCTGCTCTTCACTCGTACAAGATGTTCATCTGGATCTAGTCCTTTTAAACGGATTTGACTTTGCAAAGCATAAATATCTGATGGGAACGTTAATTCATCCGCAAGAATCTTTGTACGAATTCCTTTCGGTTCATAAAATGTCGCAATCACTTGATGAATATTCGTCGTCGTGGAACCGGTTACAATTACCTCTTCAGGTAAAGCACCAACAAGAGGAGCAGTTAATTCACCTAATTGTTCAGAGAGAAAAAACCAAGGATATTCTCCTTCTGTCCACCCGTCAATACCATACTCTTTCCATGAATCTAGCATAGTAAGTAAAGATTTTTCTGCTCTTTTTGAAAGTAATCCTAATGAATTACCATCTAAATATATTGTATCTGCTTTCTTATAAAATTCTTTTTGAAAATCAGCAAGTTCATCGTATTTATCACATTCCATTGCATAGTCGTAAGATGGTTCAAATGGCTCTCGATACATTCTTTCACCTTCTCTTAATTTTCTTTTTATTCTAACTAATCGAAATATAACATCAAGACTGACATAACGTCAATGATATTATGTCAGTTGACTTTTTGTATTCGATTCAACTAGAATAAAATTATATTTTCAGATATTTCAGTATAAAGGAGTGTCCAGTTTGGGAAAAGATCTTCTTTCAACAAGACAACAGCGATCTATAGAAACGAGAAATAAATTATTAAAATCTGCCCGCAATGTTTTTTTAGAAAACGGATTTCACAAAACAACAATCTCTCAAATTATTAAACATGCTGAAACTGGTTATGGTACGGCATATGTTTATTTTAAAAATAAAGATGAGCTCCTCATAGTCCTTATGGAAGATGTTATGAATCGTTTTTACAAAATCGCTGAACGTTCCTTTTTTCCTAAAACAAAAAAAGAAGCTCACAGTATGATTGAAAATCAAGTGCGAGCTTTTTTACAATTAGCTGAAGAAGAAAGAAATATATTACAAGTCGTTGAAGAGGCTATCGGTGTGTCAAAAGAAGTTCGACAAAAGTGGAATGACATTCGAGAACGTTTTATTAGCCGAATTATACAAGATATTACCTATTCTCAAAATAATAGATTAGCTAGAAAAGAATTAAATAAAGCAATTGTGGCACGCAGTTGGTTTTATATGAATGAAGCGTTTCAGTGGGAGATTGTCCGAAATGAGATCGATGTAAATCTAGAGGAGGTTGTTTGTACATTAACAGAGCTGTATACAGCGGGCTTATATAAAAATGAATAGCACACTCTCGTCTCTATGAAGAAAGTGTGCTATTTAATCGTTTATAGGAATATTTCTTCTGGATATGGCAATGCTAGCTTTGGTCTTTCCTGTGATGAAAAGTATTGAAGTTTTAACGATTCCTCATCTATCGCTCTCAACTCTCCTCCAACTCCCTCACATTCAAACACAACAACGATATATTCCACTTGATCTCCATTTGAATATGTATGACGGAAGTCTTTCCCTCCAAAAATCCCTTTTATTTCTTTCACTTGTACTCGTAAACCGGTTTCTTCCCACACCTCACAAACAACTGCTTCTTCTGGAGTTTCACCAGGTTCAATTGCTCCTGCAGGTAAACTCCAAAATTCCCCACCGGGATATTGAAATAAGATTTCCCCTTGCTCATTTTTAATAATTGCCGCTACGCTCGGCATGAAAATAAGATCAGACCCTACTTTTTCACGGATTTGTTTGTAGTATGTAGAAATCGCCATATGCCATTCTCCTTACAGATTTTCTGTATGCTTATATTATTGTACTTTACTCACAATCCCCAAAATAAACTTATACTCATTTCGATTTTTTCTCATCTTTTTAAACCCTTCTTTTGAATCAAAAATCAAACAAGTTTTTCTAAACCAAACTCGTAAATAGCATGATTCAAAATAAATAGGTTTCACAACTCCCTTTTGCTCAAACTCTGTTCCATCTTCTCGTTCTATTTCTGTTCGAACCAACCATTTATTTCCGATTCCGGCTTCTATGTACTTCACTTACAACTCCCCTTATATGAAATACTTACATCTTCCTTAGGAAATGTTGTTCTAAGCATTCTACTATTTCCCTGGTAAGCGCAGATTTTGACAGATTCTCTATTATTTCTACTTAATTGAAACTAGCAACATTCCTGTTATAAAGAAAAAGGAAAAAGCTTCATATATACCGAATAACACAAAAATAATCCATTCTTTTGAAAGAGGTATATATGTTATGAACGATCAATTTACTACTCTCCTAAGTAAAATGACCTTTATAGAAAGACAATATGAATTTCGAAATCCAGATGTTGTTCTCTATCATCCCGGTCATTACACAGAATTAAATGAACAAATCATCACATTATTTCATGAGGAAGGCTTTAAAACAATTATGATTCCCAGTGTACATAATCCATTTTTAAATGCAAATGAATTTACCTTTCATAAAGAAATCCTAGTTAAATCAGGAATTCCTCAAGAACTAGTTATTCCAATAACAGGAGAAGCGAATACAGCTAACGATGTTATCAAAAACGCAATGCTTCACCTATGTAACACAAGCGTACATAAAAATATTTTATTAGCAGGGAAAACTTTTTTTATGAAAAGATTTTTGCTTATAGCAACTGCGTTTGCTACAAATGACATGACTATTGATGTTCTTCCATTACAAGATAATAGAAATCTTACGAAAGATACTTGGCACTTAATCGACATCGGTAGAAGGAGGGTATGGAATGAATACCATATGATTTCCAAATTTCTTAAAGAAAACTGCCCTTAAATTGTAAAGTAGTAGACTTTATCGCGTTGACCAGTTTAAAAGATTTCCCTTCTTTATAGAAATTTTTTGATCTACTATTTCCCCGGTAAGCGCATATTCCGACAGAACGTGCACTTACATATAAAAGAAGCAGATTGATAGAAGCCTGCTTCTTTTATAGCTGAAATCGCTGCATCCGTTTATAAAAAGTACTACGCGGGACATCTAACAGTTTTGCCGCAAGTGATACATTTCCCTTTGTTTTTTGAAGTGCCTCAATCATCCCATTCCGCTGTATTTTTTCACGAAAGGTTAATTATTATCCATTAAATCTCCCCATAATAATAGTGTTATAGTATTTACCATCCGCAAGTCTTTTGTCATTTTTTAATATACCTTCAATTTCAAAACCAAGTTTTTCATACAATTTAATCGCTTTATCATTTGTTTCTAAAACATTCAAAGTCATTTTTTTAATGCTATTAGCGTCAGCCCAAGATATAGACTCTTTTAAAAGATTTTTCCCAATCCTATATCCCCAAAACTCTTTTAATACGCATACTCCAAATTCTACTTTATGAGAGAATCTCTTTAAATACACTCCCTCACATCTTGAAAACCCAACAATCCGATCGTTCACTACCGCGACTAAAAATAAGTTTCTTGGACTTTCAGTGTCCGTTTTGATGATTTCTTCAAATCTCGTTGTATCTATGAATCCCTCCCCTTCTTCTCTGTCCAGATTTTCAGTTTCTCCATCAATTTGTAATCTTAATTTAGACAAATCATTTGCATCTTTATCCATTGCAGATCTAACAGTATAATTAATCCCATTTACATAAAATTCTTGTTTGTTAATAATCATAATATACTCCTTTGATATTAAGTTGATTTAGAAGAATAAGACAGGTAAAGATCTTAGTAATTTACTGCAATTTTAACCAAATAACCTCCACATTCGTTTCAATTAAATCGTTTCAAAACATCATTATAAAGATGCCCCTTTTGATTTAACGAATCTTCTGTTGCTTTTCATATGAATCATTAAAACTGATATTCTCTGTTCGTATCATCCATTCTTCTACTAGACTCTGGAATAACTCAGGTTGTTCAATTTGTAAGTTGTGACCGGCCATATCTAAAACAGCAAATGTTGCTCGTGGATACTCTTCAATAGTCTCCAATAAATCTTGATATCCTACAACTATATCTTGCCTGCCAGCGAGTAAAAGAACTGGTTTTTCGTATTTTTGTCCATTTGTATTGAATGATAACGTATAATTTCTTTGAAGCGTTTCCACAAACTCTGTATTGGCTACTGTAAGACCTGATTTGATTTCTTTTTTATATCGATTGTAAGTATATTCATTTGCTATCACTGCTAACTCACAAAACTCGTTTCTTTCATCCGATGAAAGTTTATTTAAAAATTCATCATCACTTATAATCCTATTATATTTTGGGACTGTTCTTGCTTTATGATTCGCAATTATAACAGGGCATATCAGCAATAAACCATCAATTCGCTGAGGCATTTTTGAAAGTATTGCTTTAGACAAATATCCGCCATATGATTCTCCTACAAGTAGAAAATTTTCATCAGGAATAATTTTTTCGATAAATAAAGTCAAGACATCTAATAAAATATCAGAACTATTTATCCAATTAGGGGCAGTCGATTTTCCCATACCTGGTAAATCAATATAAATGCGCTTATAACCTGCATGTTTATGAAACACTGACTCCATACATCCCATCATGAGCCTATGATCGACAGAACATCCATGTAAGATAATTACAGGTTTTCCCTCGCCAATTATTTTATAATATATTTGTGTATCTTTAATGTGGCATATCATAAGAAATCCTCCTTATTTTAAATAAAGGTTTTCTATTTCATTTCTTCATTCAACTTAAAATATGCTTTAAAGGCTGATTTACAACCACTAAAGTTTTTAACATAATAAGTTAAGAACTTTTTATAGAGGTAATATATTTAACGGAGAGCTTTGCGTCCAACCGACAGAATATACGTTCTTATTATATAACACTCAACAAGTGACTGACAACTCTGATTTTTCAGTCCAAACCGTTTTTTTACTTACAAATAAAGGATCCTTACATATCAATGTCAAATTGTTTTAGAATTCGGTCGTACAATAAAAAAGAACAAGTTTTATATAAAACTCGTTCTTTTTCAACCATACTATTCACGCATGCACAGCATGCCCTATCGGCCTGTAACACTGCTTCATGAATCGCTTCCGATAATGTCGGATACGCTGCGATAAAATCTCGCATTATATCAGCTGTTACTTCTGTATGAAGCATAACAGTTCCTTGTCCAATCAGAGTTCTGTCGCACGAGGCCCGACAATCGAAATTCCAATGATTTCTTGATACTTCGGCTCAACTATTACTTTCACTTTCCCAATTTGTTCTCCTAAAATAAGTGCTTTTCCATTTGCGGTAAATGGAAATTCCCCAACGGGCTTGTTCTTTTGTCATTTCATTCCCTTTACTTTCAGTTGTTTTTAACATGTCCAGCCCTCCTATTTTCTTGTTCACCTTTTATATCGCAAGTACCGCGCCAATTTAAAACTCTTGAAATGATAGTTTTTTTCTCTTTTTCAAAAATACTTGTTTAAAAGATATAATTTGCATTAATATAGAATGCTAGTTAGTATGCTATTTGATTTACGAGAATAATAGATTTTCTACATGTACATCGTTATGATGTAAGAAAAAAGAAAGTGAGCGGAAAATGAGTAAAATCGTGATTATTACAGGTGCATCCAGTGGATTTGGATTTTTAACTGCCCTCGAGCTTGCGAAAAAGGACTATTTCGTCATCGCTACAATGCGTAATCTTAATAAACAAACGGAATTATTATCTCAAGCTGCTGCATTACACTTACAACAAAATATCAAAATTCATCAATTAGATGTAACAGATCAAAAATCTATACATGCATTCCAATTGTTTTTAAAAGAATTAAACCAAGTAGACATTCTCGTCAATAACGCAGGCTATGCGAGTGGTGGATTTATAGAGGAAATTCCGGTAGAAGAATATCGTAGACAATTTGAGACGAATGTATTTGGAGCAATATCCATAACTCAAATTGTATTACCTTATATGCGAAAACAAAAAAGTGGGAAAATTATTAATGTAAGTAGTATTAGTGGCCAAGTTGGATTCCCAGGTTTATCCCCCTATGTTTCTTCAAAATACGCATTAGAAGGTTGGAGTGAATCCCTTCGCCTAGAGGTAAAACCATATGGAATAGACGTTTCATTAATCGAACCCGGTTCCTATAACACAAACATATGGGAAGTTGGGAAAGAACTTGCCGAAAATTATTCAGAATCAACCTCTCCTTATAAAGCGTATATGGATAAAATACAAAATCATATTAATAATGGCAGTGATACATTTGGCAATCCAGTAGATGTTGCAAGAAAGATTGTAGCGATTGCTGAAGCAAAAAACGCAACATTACGATACCCAATTGGGAAAGGTGTAAAATTGATGATCGTTGCTAAAAAAATTCTTCCGTGGAGAGTATGGGAGTTTCTTGTTTTGAGGAGTTTTAAGAAGATGTAATGTAAAAAGACTACTGATAAATAAGAGTCGTTATACACATTGAAATTGGGATAACGACTCTTATTATCTAGCTCTTTTAACCAACAGGTTGGAATAAATATATCATTACATTAAATGTAATCATTAAACAAAATACTCCCAATAGAGAAATTACATATTTTTTTGATTTTTTATCATATTTCCATTCCATATACGCCCGAAAAAGCTGTTGCGTACCTAAAAATACAAATAATATATATACACCCTTTATATACTCTGAAGTATAAATACAAACAAAGCCAGCCACTTTGTTTTGGTATATTTAATTTCTTTCTCACAAGCTTTTCTAAAAGATATAGCACGAAAATCCATAGAATCAACACAATCACTATTGTGAAAATTGTTCATCCCCCCATCCTTAAAAATCCAATGTTACACATATTAATTAGGAATATACTTTTTGAGTAAGTAAATGCGCAATATTATCGCCCTTTTGTTCTATCAAAGAAACAATCCCCTCAGGATAAGTCGGTTTATCTTTTAACTCTTGTATACTTTTCCATATAAGAATAATATTCTTATGTTCTTTATGAAATAACACTTCACTTATAGACTTTACAGGTTTACACTAATGAAACAACGTACATTGATGGTGTGATTCTCCATCAACTTCAAATATGTGTTCATTTACAATCGCTAATTCTGCTACTCGAACTTGTAAATCATATTCCTCAAGTAACTCCCGTATAATCCGCTTCATATGCCGATTCTCCATACTCAATCGATCCACCTGGAAAACGATAAAATGTCTCTTCTTCATTACATTGAACAAGAATTTTAGAATGCTCCTCATCTATGATAATAGCTTCCGCGCGCAATAAGGGCCTTTTCATTTCCTACCCCCTATTTTACTAATTTGAAGATCGTATTTTCTCCGGCTGATCGCTTGGATAAGTAGCATATACACGATTATCATAATCCCAACTAATTATCGTTGCACTATCTCGACCAAGTTGGTGATGAACATGCTCTAGTACATTTTGAATACATTCTGTTAGTTTCACTTTATTTTCATATATATCTTTATATAAATGAATTGGATTTTCATAACGACGTTCTCCGTATTCTAGTACGCCATCTGTTACCATTACGATTCTATTTCTTCCTGTACGTAGCTCTCGAGCACCTGAAGAATAACATGGAACAGGTAAAGAAAATGTATTCACATTCCCAATCCATTCATAAAAATGACGTTGGTTCAGCATATACTGTCCTAGCTTATGTAACTCTTCATGAAATACATAAACGAGGCAATCTCCTATAGAAAACCACCAAATATAATTTTCTTTTCGCACACAAATTAAGCATGCTGTTTCACCCTTTACTTGCTGACACGCCTGTTGAAACGAATTAGATTGAAAAAGTGTAAGGATATGATTTTCAACAGAACGGAATGCTATTTCAATTGGTTCTTCTAATAAAACTTTTATATTTTCATAGTCATTTTGGATTGTATTTACTACTAAGGCGACACTTTCTGCACTATTGTGTCCATCTAATATCATCGCAAATTCCCAATCTCCATTTGACCAAACGAAAGCGCCATCTTCATTCTTCTTTGCGCCTGCACTCGTATTTCCACCATATCTGCCAAGCACTATATTACCATACTGTTTAACTGAAATTTCGCCTAAACACATTTCATCACTACCAACCCATGAATATTGTGTATTATTTGTTGTATGCATACTCATTCACCATATACGTTCGTATTCTTTCGCATAGTTTTTGGATTTGTTCTGCTTGTCCATAAGGTGCACCTTTCCAATTGGGGATCTTAGTTGGTGACCAAAATTCCTTCGGTGTATTTGGATAACGAGGAATTATATGCATGTGCATATGATTGACTCCATTACCGGAAACGAAAGCATAAATATGTTCTGCACCCTCGCATTCTTTTAATGCACGGCTTACTCTACTCGTAATTAAACCAAAAGCTTTCGCTTCTTCTTCTGTTAATTCAGCTAATCCTGGTGCATGTCTTTTTATATCAATCATTACATATCCGAGATACGTTTCCTCTTCTTCCCAATGAACATGCCCCACATATACGAGTTCATCTTCATAGATTGCCCCGCCTAGCACCTTAATCTCCCCTTTATGTTTCTGACATATAAAACAGTGTGCTTCAAAGTGACTTTGTGTCGACATATGCATCCCTCTATCCCTTGGATTTACCATTATAATACCATAAAACACCCTTCCGTTCAGACTATTCAGAAATAAACTCATTATATATTCCTGTTATTTCAATTTAACAGTATAAACCTTTGTAATTCTTTTTCATCGAGTCACCTTTAAACAGAGATGGGCATTTATTATAGAAAAAGAAATCTTTTCTTGAAGGAGGAACAAATCATATACATCCACATTGGAATTCTCACATGAATTACCCACCAACCTCTTATTCAAACAACGCCGTACGAACTACACCACCAATCCCTAATGATTTTCATTACATGATGCAACGTATAGCGAACCTGGAACATCAATTAGCAAAATTGATCTCATTGATTGAAGAAAATAATCAATTAATAAAAGCGATGGAACAACAACAAAATCAAGTGTGTGCACCAGCTGGAGGTTCAGTAATTGTGCGTATGTAACCTTATTTCATTCAAATAAAAAACACGCATCATAATAAGTAGCCTCACTTACGATGCGTGTTTCATTTCTATTTACACTCTTCTTTTCTTATGAAATCCTTGCGTAATCCGATCTAATACAATCGCAATGACTACAATAGCTAGTCCAGCCTCAAACCCCATTCCAATGTTAACCTGTGTTACAGAACGATATACATCTACCCCAAGTCCTGGTGCACCTACAAGCGAAGCTGTAACAACCATCGATAAAGAGAGCATGATACTTTGGTTTACACCAGCCATTATAGTTCCCGTTGCAAGAGGTAACTGAACTTTAAATAACTTTTGCGATGAAGTTGAACCAAATGCATTTGCAGCTTCAATTAAATCTTCTGGTACTTGCCTAATCCCTAAATCAGTAAAACGAATCGTTGGTGGCATCGCAAAAATAACAGATGCGATAATACCAGGAACAACACCTACTCCAAAGAATGTAATCGCTGGAATTAAGTATACAAATGCTGGCATTGTTTGCATAAAATCTAATGTTGGCCTCAATATTTTTGAAAATCGCTCATTTTGAGATGCTAAAATGCCGATTGGGATTCCAACAATGATGGAAATAATGACTGATGTAAGAACAAGCGCTAATGTTTGCATCGTTTGTCCCCAGTAGTTAATGTTTAGAATAAATAATAAGCCGATTAACGCAAATACCACTAAAGATATTTTCCTTGTTGTATACCAAACGAGAAAACATACGATTATAATCATTAAAAATGCTGGAATTAATGTTAAGAAATTTGTAAGTAAATCAACGAAACCACCAATGATGTATGAAAATCCTCTAAACAATCCTTCAAAATGCGCATATAAACTCGTAACAAATGCATCGACCCATTCACCTAAAGGAATACGCGGAATACTATTCATCGTCATTCACCTCTTCCTCAATATTTCCTGCAAGGGCTTGAATGACACTTTCTCGTTTTATGATGCCTCTTAACCTTTTCTTTTCATCAATGACTGGTAATGGAAGCTTCATTTCCGCCATTTTCGCATACGTTTCCTCTAGTAATGTATCTAAATATACGTGCGGAATATCTTTTAGTAACAAGTCAGCAATTGGCCACTGCTTTTGAACAGCTTTACTCGCATCATCCGCTGTTAATATCCCTAAAAACTCGTGTTTTTTATTTACAACATATACGGTAGATACCCCTGCATTTCTCATAATTTGCAGGGCCACTCGAGGGCCGCGGTCAATCAATAATGTTTCTGGTCTTTTTAAAATAGATTCAGCCGTAATCACTTTTCCTAAATTCACATCCGCAACGAATTTCTCTACGAATTCATTAGCTGGGCTTATCATGATTTCTTCTGGCGTTCCAATTTGCACAATTTCTCCGTCTTTCATTAATGCGATACGATCCCCAATTCGAAGTGCTTCATCTAAATCATGTGTAATAAAAATAATCGTTTTTTCCATCTTATCTTGTAGCTCTAACAGTTCATCTTGCATTTCTTTACGGATAAGTGGGTCTAATGCGCTAAATGACTCATCCATAAGTAAAACATCTGGATCATTCGTAAGAGCTCTTGCAATTCCAACGCGCTGCTGCATACCACCGCTTAATTGTCCTGGGAAGCTATCTTTATGATGATTCAATCCAACTAATTTAAGTGACTCCAAAGCTTTCGCTTCTCTTTCTTCTACTGGTACTCCTTGTATTTCTAATCCATAGGCAACATTTTGTATCACGGTACGATGAGGAAATAACGCAAATTTTTGGAAGACCATACTCATCTTTGTTCTTCGTACTTTCCTAAGTGCCTCTTTCCCCATTGTTGCGATATCTTCCCCATCTATGTATATGTGGCCTGCTGTTGGCTTTATAAGCTGATTGAGCATTCGAACAAGAGTTGATTTCCCGCTCCCAGATAGTCCCATAATGACAAAAATTTCTCCTGTATACACTTCAAATGTTGCTTTTTTCACCCCAACGTTCATTCCCGTTTCTTTTAATATTTCTGATTTACTTTTTCCCTCCTTTAATAAGGCGACTGCTCTTTGAGGGTTTTTTCCAAATACTTTTGTTACGTTTTCAACACGTACTTTTGTATTTTCCATATAATGACTCCTTTTCTGCCTATCTATTCACATAGTGTAACGATTTTAAACAGAAATATTACATAAAGAGGCTTTTTTTAAAATTCTTGTTTCCGTTCATAATAAGAAGGTTCACTTATAGATTTATTCCTACAAACAACGTGATACAAAACGGAATGAAAAATCTCTATTTACGAAACGGGAGGACTCGATGAAACAGAAAATATGGCTTATAAGCATTTTGTTATTTATCAGTATGATTATTACCTCTTGTAATGCCACAAATGCAAATACAAAAGGAAAAATTAAACTTGGTGTAACAAGTTGGAAGGAAAATATTGCGGCTGCAAATATGTGGAAAGTTTTATTAGAAGAAAAAGGATATAAAGTTGAACTCATGTATTTAGAAAAAGCAGCCATTTGGACTGGCGTCGCTCGCGGCGATGTTGATGCAAACTTAGAAGTATGGCTTCCCGTAACCGATAAGCCCTTAAATGACCGATATAAAAATGACATTGTCTTAAAATCGAAATGGTATGAGGGAACTGGACTTGGATTAGTCGTTCCTTCTTATATGAAAGACATTAACAGTATCGAGGATTTAAATACCCATAAGGATGAATTGGATAATAAGATTGTCGGAATTGAGCCTGGCAGTAGCCTTATGAATTTAACAGATAAAGCAATGAAAGAATATGATATAAAGCTAAAACTTGTCCAATCTTCAGAAGCAGCGATGATGAGTGAGCTAAAAAAAGCATATACACAAAAGAAACCCATCGCTGTAACGCTTTGGAATCCACACTGGAGCTTTTCAGAATTTGATTTAAAATATTTAAAAGACCCTAAGAAAGTATATGGTGAAAAAGACGACATTTATTACTCTGTACGAAAAGGTTTTGAAAAAGATTATCCAGAGATTGTGAAATATTTCGATAGATGGAAAATGAATGATGAACAACTTGGTACATTGATGGTTATGTTAAATAAAACAAAGGATCCCGAAGAGGCGGCTCGAAAATGGATTAAAAAGAATCAGGCGTTAGTAAATGAGTGGATAAACGATTAATTTATTACGCAAAAATAGGCCAGGGAGCCTAATGTTCTCTGGCCTATTTTAAGTTATTTTTTTTCAATAACAGCATCGACAATACCATATATTTTAGCTTCTTCCGCAGTCATAAAGTAGTCTCTTTCTGTATCAAGAGCTACCTTTTCAACTGGTTGACCTGTTCGATCTGATATAATTTTATTAATATCATGTTTTAACTTTAATATTCGTTTTGCAGTTATTTCGATCTCTGTCGCTTGCCCTTTCACTCCGCCAAGCGGCTGATGAATCATAATTTCACTATTTGGAAGCGCAAATCTTTTCCCTTTCGCTCCAGCGAGTAATAATAGCGCTCCAAATGAAGCTGCGAATCCCATACAAAGCGTTTGAACATCAGGTTTAATCAAATTCATTGTATCTAATATCGCAAATCCCGCTGTAGTTGAGCCTCCTGGACTATTGATATAAAGAAAAATATCCTTCTCCGCATCTTCTGCTTCTAAAAATAATAACTGTGCCACTACACTGCTTGCTACTTGATCATTAATTTCTGATCCAATCATGACAATACGGTCTTTTAACAACCTTGAATATATATCATAGGAGCGTTCTCCTAATTTTGTTTGTTCTACAACATACGGAATTGCATTCATCATAATCCCTCCATCTACTTTTTAAGCTGCACATAGCATATAACCGTAAGAAGAAGGTGTTTTTGTATTGAATAATAGTACAGGCTCCTTAGATGGTACGTGTTCAAACTGTATTGTCGGAAGAAGTTTTGTTAACAATTGTGGTTTTTGTTCACGAATAGCTGTTACAATTACTTCAACGTCATCATCCTGCCCGGCTAATTCAATCTCCTCTTCTTCACTTACCGTTTTCAATCTATTTCTACTACGAAACAACGAAGCCTTCACTGCGCCTTCTGAGATTGAACATATTTCCGCAATATCTGATAAGCTGTATTGAAAAACATCTTTTAACAAGAAGATAACGGATTGCTGTACATTTAATAAAGACAAGACTTTCTCCGCCATCTCATGCAAATCAGCAATTTTTTCATGTGGTTCTTCAAATGTAATCTCCTGCTCTAATTTCTTCTTAGCTGATTTTGCTTTCATTTGATCTAGCCATTGATTTCGAGCAATTTTATATAGAAGCGTAATACAAACCTCTTTATGTTCTGCACCTACATATTTTTGAAGTACTTTACAAACTGTTTCTTGGGCAAGGTCTTCCCCATCCCATTTGTTTTTTGTTAAAAACGTACAGTACCTTTTTAACTCTACATAATTTTCAATGATAAAGTTTATATTTGAATGATTCATATCGATATGATTTCTTGAAATTCGAGTTACTTTTGTGCACAAAATAACCACTCCTTTTCAGCGCTTACTTAATTAACGATTGAACAAATCAAAAAGTTACGGGGCACATAAAAAAATTTAATGTTTATGTTTGTAAATGTGGGGTCATAAATATGTTATGTAGAATTTTACATGAGGAGGCAACAATATGCCAAAATTAACCGTTGTAGGCAGCGGAACATTTGATGTCAAAGAAGGAACGAAATTAGCACTAGCACTTGTAGATAATGGTATCCATATTCTTCACCGCTGCGGTGGAAAAGCACGTTGTACCACTTGCCGTGTCGAAATCATAGCTGGAGATTTTTGTGAACCTACACATGTTGAGAAGAATGCTATTACTGAAAAAGGCATTGAAGATCATTTGCGATTATCATGTCAAATGCATGTACATACTGATCTCACCGTTCGTCCCATATTAACAGTTGAAAATTCCGGATTAGATGCTGGGCCACGGCCTGTAGAATGAAAAGGCAACAGAATGACGGATTTAAAACGCTTAGCTGGTGAATATGCTGCTGATTTTGTAAAAGACGGGATGAAAATCGGCCTTGGTACTGGTTCTACTGTATATTGGACAATACAAAAATTAGGGCAGCTAATCAGCGAAGGTTTAACGATTCAAGCTGTACCAACATCAATAGAAACTCAGAAATTAGCAGTGCAGCTTTCTATCCCTTTAATTCCTTTAAGTGACGTTGATTACCTTGATCTCACGATTGATGGTGCAGACGAGATTAACCCCAATCTACATTTAATTAAGGGGGGCGGCGGCGCTCTTCTACGTGAAAAAATAGTCGCCACTTCTTCCCAAAAACTCATTATAATCGCTGATGAATCAAAACTTGTAAAAGATTTAGGTACCTTTCCTCTTCCTATTGAAATCGTACCGTTCGCTTGGGAGCAAACTGCAAAACGAATTCAATCCTTTGGTTGCCAGACGATTTTACGTACCCAAAATAATCAACCATTTATAACAGACAATGGCAATATGATCTTAGATTGTGTTTTTCCAAACCAAATAACGAACCCAATCGAAACTCATCAGCAGGTAAAAATAGTAACTGGTGTAATTGAAACTGGTTTATTTATTAATATGGTAAATAAAGCGATTATTGCAACTGAAAAAGGAATAAAAGTATTATGACAAAACTAAAGGGCATGAGCCCGGTACAATACGAAGCCCATGCCCTTTAGTTTTGACTAATGAAGTAACCTGTCTAACTTTTTGAGATCACTTCACTAATAGCGACTTACTTAACTAATTTAGCTAATTCACATTGCAATCTATATTCTTCTAATTCCCAAATCTTATTTACAATTCGTTCTTTACAGCATTCCATACCAATATCCATATCATAATCAGCAGGGGCAACACATGCGCTGGATTCAGTTAAAATAAATCCATTTGGCAATTTCGCAACTACGACTGTACATTTGCCATGAAATTCTTCTACTGTCCATTGAGTTTTCTCTAAAATATTATCAATATCCTGTTGAGTTACCGTATTATCCATTATTCAACAACCTCCCAATCTTCTGCTAACATATCAGTTGGTGAAGCTAACCAAGGAACAAAATGTTCTTGTACTGTTTTCATTGCAATATATGCAACATATGAGACATTATGTCCTCTATGCTTGTTTTATAAAGACCACGACACTAATACACCGTTGATCGTCTATATGAATTCCATTGGTCTTTTGTCCTAATGCGGTTTCTTACCGCCCTCTGCTCATTCTCCGAATTCATATATGATAAAATTAATTCAATCGCTAATATGTCCAAATATGTAATTTTCATAGCAATAAAATTAAAACTAGGCTTACAACGTCATTCAAAATTAGATGAAGCAAGTGCATACAATTCGAAAAAGAGTTTCAAGTGGTGTATTATTATCGATATTGAGTCAGGTCCAAAGACAGGAAAAAAACCAAAAATGGGCTTCTCGATATAAAACAGTATCTTTATATTCCCATCATATAAGAAAGGACTGAATAAGTTGAAATCAAAACAAATAAAAAAAATAACTGACTTAGAAACTGCCTTTCAAATTCGAAAAGAAGTGTTTGTCAAAGAACAAGGTGTTCCTCTGGAAGATGAATTTGATACATTCGATAAATTAAATGATGTATGTCATCATATTTTAGTTTATTTTAATGAAATACCTGTAGGGACTGGACGCATAAGATTCGTCGATAACATTGGTAAACTAGAAAGAATCTGCATATTACAACCTTATCGAAAACATGGTTTAGGCAAAGTAATTATTCAAACATTAGAAGAGATTGCTAGAGAAAAAGAAATATCCAAAGTTAAATTACATGGGCAAACACATGCAGAAGGGTTTTATAACAAACTAGGCTATCATACTTCTTCAGACGTATTTATGGAAGACGGTATTCCGCATATTCTTATGACAAAGGATTTATCGATTAAAGAAGTTAGTAAATAATAAAGTAAAATCCCCTTTCTGCACTATATAAAGGGGATTTTAAAACGATTCATTTATAATATACTCTATCAATTCTTTCATCTATACATTGTCGTCTCTTAAACTATCTCTACTCCCTTTATTGTTTCTTCAATCGCCTCTTTATTTGTTAAAATCCAAAAGAACATTTCTTCATTTGACTTTAATAATTCTGCTGATTGAACAAAATAAGTAATGAAGATGACTTGAATACCTAGCATTACATACCAAATCGCCTGAATTTCTGCTTCTGATAAAGGATTCTGTTTATGGTATCCCTCAAAAATATTTCGAACAATATATAACCAGTCACTTCTTAATTGTTCATCACAAAATACTTCACTTAAAATACTAGTGAAACAGTAGCACAAATCAAACACTCTCACATTTATTTCTACAAGTTCAAAATCTATAAATCCTTGAAACTCATCTTCCTTAAAGATTAAGTTAGATAAATGCATATCTCGATGAATGAGTTGCCTTGGTAACAGCGTAATGGAGTCTTTAAAGTCTTTTTTCAGCTGGTTCATAGTTTGAATGAGCTCAGGATGAACTTGCTCACTGCTTTTCAAAATAGGTGTGGCCCAATCATAAATTACATTGTACAAATTACGTTCTACAAATTCGTCTACATGATTTGTGGAACAAAGTGCCTGATGTAACTTAGCAACTTCACTTCCAATAGTATTACTTAACACTTTAAGATTTTCAACGCGTTTTACTTCTACAACATTTCCCTCTACATACTCATTCATACAATAATATTTATCATCTTGTAAAATATAGCTTTCGTTGCCTCTCGTCTTCAAAAGCCTTTGTATTCTAATTCCTTTTTGTGCAAGTTGATTTAATACATTTGTTTCAGCCAACAACTGCTTTATCGAACCTTTTTCTTTTAATATATAATTTTGCTTATTCCTTATAATCTTCGTTACTTTCGGTTGGATTGCTTCTGCTGTTACTTGCTCGTCTTGAAACCAAAAATTTGTAATATCTAATATGTGTTCCATTGTACATATACCCCTTTATGAAATCCGAAGCCTTTTATACTTTTCGAAACATTAATTCACAAAGCATACCCATTCCAACTCCAATTGTATAAGCTAATATATCACTCCACAAAAAACCATACCCTAATACAAGTCCCCCTAAAGTCGTTGCACGAATATTATCTATCCAATCCGCATGATATAATTGACTGATTTCAATACCATAACAAAATAGTAAACTTAAAAACGCGATCTTTTTAGTCTTCATTTTATGAAAAAGGAATCCAAATCCAATAAAAATCATGAGAGCCCACAGTGCATCCCCTAAATATGCATTTAATAGATTAGGTAAAGCATAAGCAAATTTCCTTGATGCCAATCCTAAAATAACTACTATTATTGTCAAGATTGCATACAGCAACCTATTTCGTTTATAACTCATTATGAAGTCCTTTCTTATTACACAAAACGTTTTACAAACCCTGTACTTTTTTCAACATATCCCATACATTTATAAAATTGGTGCGCATGGTGTCTTTCCTCACGATTCCCACTATTTAAGCAAATCGAATCTATCCCTTGTTCCATCGCCCATTTCTCTGCTGCTTCTATTAAACTTTTTCCTATTCCTTGATTTCGAAACTCTTCATCTACTACTAATGCAATAATGCGAGCGTATATTCCATCTTCAGTGTAAAGTATGCCTGTACATAAGCCAATCATTCCAATAACACGCTCATTCTCTTCTGCTACCAACGTATAGTAATCTGGGTGAGAAAAAATATTTTGAAGTCTTACTTTCATTTTTTCTATAGTTGTTGGATAGCCAAGGTGTCCCATTAATGAAGTTAAATGAAGTTAAATCATGTACATCATCTAAATGTGCCTTTCTGATTTCCATGCACTCTCCACTTCACTAGTCACATCATTGGTTCTTATATCATCATTCATTTATTCCTCATATAACACTTGAAAATCAGTAACAAGCGAAACAATTTTCCCATTCTCATCAAATCCCCAATAGGAAGGATAAAAACCATCACCATAACCTGATCGGAACATAATAATATTACTTCCTGTTTCCTCACATACTACACAATTTCCCCACTCATCATCATGTTCTGTTAGTACGTCGTCTATCAAATCATCATACAAACTAATGAATTCTTCTCCTAGCTCTTGTTGTAATCTATTTTCTATTTCTTCTAACTTATCAATTGCTTCCACATCTGCAAAACACCCTAGTCCCGTATCAACTGGATACCCAAAAATATATCCTTCCTTTAGTTCACTTACATTCTGTCCTGGCTTTATTGCCATCTTCCATTCTGTCACTTTTGCTTCTGATACTTTCAATTCAGCACAAGCAATTACACCATCTTCCTCGTTCAACCAAGCAACAATTGGATATGTGCCTGGCTGAATTGTTTGTTCGAAGTGATTTTTATTAAAAATAAGAGGATCACAAGCAACCATTTTACCTGAAGTAACTTTTAAATGGTCTAATACTTCAGGACGTAGGACTTCACTATCCAGTTTAGATAATTCATGTAGTAGCTTTGACATAATGTTTCTCTTCCTTTCATTCTCTTGTTTATAGTAAAACGGATAAAATTCACGTGCTATTTCACCCAATTAGGAATATGAGGACCAAAGTATTTACCGATTTTCTCAACTTCAGCCATGATACGACTGATTCCAATCTCAGTCGTAAACCAATTTTCCTTAGTTATTCCATACCTGTCGATTACAGATGAGACGAAGAACTCAGTTTCTTTTGGAAACGCGGCTTGATAGCATAATAATGCCCGGCGCGAGTGCCCCGCTTTACAGACAATGATAACTTTTTTAGGGTCTATACCTGTATTTTGTAAAACTTCCAACGATAAACGTGCATTTTCCAAAGTATGTTGTGCTTGATCTTCTTTTAAAATCGCTTCTTCAGGCACTCCATTTGCAATGCCAATATTTCTTAAAAAATCCCATTCAGTAGTTCCGACGTGTGGTTTATATCCGCCAGATGGAAGTATATATGGTGCTAAGCCCTGTTTATACAACGAAGCAGCTTTTTCCATGAGTTGAGGATGATTAGCACCAGGAATTAAAATTACATCTGCTGGAGAAACTTCAGTTTCAACAAAAATAAAATTGGTAATGCAATCGAATGGATAAGACATCGTTTATCCCTCTTCCAAAATCTCTTTCCACTTCTTTTTTGAGAAAGCTTGCAGAACTAAATTATACGACCAATCTATCATTTTATTTATTGCCTCTGTTAACGAATAGAGTGGATTTTATATAATTTTTCTAGGAAAGCCGATATATACAACTTTCCTAGAATTTAAGCTGAGAAATCATCAATAATTTCTACCACTTCAATTTTTCCGTTAATCAAAAGCTCTGGAAGCTCGTTTTTTACATTACCCTTCCAATATTCTTTAGCTTGTTCAATTTTTCGAGAGAAAGGAACACCATCTTCCTTTGGTAAAAGGTTTCCATCCCCCTCAAAAGAATTCCCAATAACTCGAAGTTTAACAATCTGCAAAACTTTCCGATTATAAGAATCAAATAATTCTTTCCATTTCAAAGCATCTTCATAGCTTTTCGCAGCGTATAAGCAAGACAATCTTGAAGGATATTCAGGATATTCAGGATATTCTTGTAGTCTAACCATTTCTACTATTACTTCTCTAATAGCTCTGATTGTTTGGTCTACATACTTTATAGCTACCTCGGCATTTTCTTTATTCATGTTCAAGCCTTCATTTGTATAATGATCTTGTACAATCTGAATACAGTCTTCGCCTTTAGAATTCAATTGTTCTCTCTCAAAAAAGAAGCGATATAAGGTATTGTTTTTGTTCTTGTCAAAGTTAATTATCTGCCCAAGAATCATTTTTTTCCTAGTAACAATGTGATAAACATACAATTCGTTCTCTTTCATGGTCTGTCTCCTATTGGTCTTCATCATATTGACTATATTATGTACTTTCCATCACTCTTGTCCGCAAAGAAGAGTTAGTTTCAGTTGCTTTTTTGAAAGACAGTATGTACGTGTTGATTCCATTTCTTTTTCTCCTCTTAATTGCTTAACTGGTTACAATGCATGATTATATATCCCGAAAATTAATTTACATAACATTATTATATTATCCTTATAAACGTTTCTCTAAAAAATGCTGACTATACCCTTTAGGATGATCTTCCACTACGCCAAACTCTCTGTAACCATGTTTCTTGTAAAATTCAGGTGCTTGAAAACTAAATGAATCAAGTAATATAAGTCTACAGTTTTTCTCTTTGGCAATTTCTTCGATTTCATTTAATAGTTGACTACCATATCCTTCATGACGTACTGACTCATCCACCCATAAAAAATCAATATGAAGGTGATAGAAATATATTGTGCCTGTTATGCCCCCAAATATTTTGCCAACATCGTCTTTTAATAGAAAACTTACATGTTCTAATGGGCTTTTTACTTCATCTGATAGTACAGACATATTGTATTGGATTACTTTATTTTTAATATATTCGCTATCTTTTGAGTTATTTTGTTGTATAATTTTCAAGTCTATTCTCCTTTCTCATCACTATATATAGCATTCTGTATGCTCTTTATACAAACATTGCAATGTTTCTTTTATTTTCATATCAGCTTCTTGATTTTCATAACGATTTGGTAACTTCATTCCGCCAATCACATAAAGCAATGGTTTTTCATAAAACGTTCCTAGTATACCGATATTTATAACAGCTGTAGGTAACCCACCTGTCATATGGGCTAAGTGGTACCCTGGTATTCCTTCATATTGTCCTTGTTGTCTCACCATTCCATTTATAATTGGTTCCCATAGCACCGGATTCAATTCATATCCTTGGAATATACGAATTAAAAGTTTAAGAACTTGTTTTAATTTCCCAACATTTTTCATATCCCTTGGGTCTTTCGTAATATAAATCTTTGAAAAAGAACATTGAATTCTCCTATTTACTTCTTCCCATCCACCGCAAAAGTTGACAACAGATTGTGCAATACAATTGTCATGACATGCAATCATTACTTCTACAGCATCTTTGAGTGTTAATACGGTTCTTCTTTGTAAATGTGGGTATATTTCTTTACTATCTTCTTTCGGATTAAATTCGATATTTTCGATTTCATCACTCCAGCGAACTTGATTCTCTTCAACCATTTTAGCTACAGCAAATCCAATTGCAACCTTTGCGGCAGACGCTAGTGGAACCAATATATCATCATTATATAAAGCGACAATATTTTGGCTTTCTGCCGAATAAGCAACTATACCTACTTGACCTGATTTTATCTCCTTTATTTTCTTGATTACTTCCTCCATTTGTACGCCTCTTCTCGATTTCGTTTTTATCCCTTTCAGTATTTCGATAATACGAATCAAAAATCCTTTTATGAGGTTAACAAATGCATTCTACTATTTTTGTTCCAACTCTACTGGTAAAACATAGCCGCCATTTTCTTTCTGAAGTTCTACTACTTTCACAACAGCATTAGCATTTACGGTTCCGTATATATGTGGATAGTTTTGACCATTAGAAGCCAATTCATATTTTATCTCCGCCTCAACTAACGACGGATTAATTACAAGTAATACTAACTCCATTTCAGTACTAAAATGCTTTTCTGCCACTTGAAGAGATTGTTCTAAAAAAGAACAATGAATAAACCCTTCTTGCATCAGTGAAGGTTCCATTATGTTTCCTTTTGCTTTTGCTACTTCCCATTCACTTTTTTCCATTACCTTTGTAATCATAGTCAATCTCCTTCTTCTCTACTTTATAGAAACATTAAGAGGATTTTCCCGCTCGTTACGGGGTAACGCCAATGCCCATCAACCTCAGATTTTAAAATGCCCACAAAACGAAATTATTTTGCTTTTTGGATTCCGAATCTCTTAATTAGATAGCACCAGGTACCCCACGAAAAAAGCCGTTCTCCTAAACTATGGAAATCGGCTTTTGTAATCTAATTCATTCATATTGTATATCCACCTTCCAAAAGAGTGTAAAAACTAAGGTTCTGAGACTTGTTAATCAAACAATCCCGTACCCTCGTTTGATTATAACGGTAACTACCGCGACGTATAGTTTTCATTTCCGAAAAAGGACAGACTTCTCCCTTGATGGCTGGTACGCGTTTTTTCCAGCCCGAAAACTAGTTACTTCGAACCATACGGAAGGTCATCTTCTTCACCTCATCTGAAAGATTATATTAATTATACCCCATAACACTCTTTTGTGGACATTGTAAAATGCGAATTTTTAAATAACGGATATAAATTCTTTAGAAAACATTTTTTACTATTCAGTGGAATTTTTCGTGAATAAGGCTGTCCAAAGTCCAGAGACACCAAATACTTTATTCGATTGTTTTATCTCTTTCATTCTACGTATTTCTACTTCAGAAAAGTCTTTAAAGATGGCTCTAAGTTTTTTATCTGTAAAACCTAATCCACCTTTAAGACTTTGCAGTTTGTATACTTCCCAATCTGTTATGTCTGCTCCACCTAATTCTCCACCTTGAACAAAACAAGTGATTGCAAAATAACCACCTGGTTTTAAAGCCTTTTTCACCAAATTTATATAACTCATTCTTCTGTGTGGAGCAATATGATGAAAGCATCCTGAATCATACACAATATCGTATGTACCCTCTTCAATTTGTAAGTCAAAGATATTGTTATAAATAAAATTTAAATTTACATTTTTTTCTTTTGCCCGTTCGGTTGCCCAATGAATTGATTCCTGCGATAGATCTACTGCATCAACTAAGC
>NZ_JAEHBX010000209.1:0-814 GCF_016483395.1 Bacillus cereus group sp. N21 | reverse complement strand
GTTGCTTATCTTAAAAAAGAGAGGTATTTTCTATGTATTATTACAAAGAAGAATTGATTAATATTATTAAGCCAGACCAACCAGATCCCGCCGCTGCGAAGGTCTTACAAGAAATACTTGGTGGCCATTTTGGTGAAATGCGTACGATGATGCAATATTTCTTTCAAAGTTCAAATTTTAGAGGAAAAGCGAAGGAATATCGTGATTTGCTTCGAGGGGTTTTTCTTGAGGAGATTAGTCATGTAGAGCTCGTTCAGAATACAATTAATCAATTATTAAATGGATCTGGTGAGCCTACACCAGGTAATGCCGGTATGGATAAAGCACCGCTTGATGAGGCGGTTAAACATGCAAATCCTCACCATTTTATTGTTGGTGCTCAAAGCTCATTACCAGTAGATGCAGCCGGTAATCCATGGAACGGATCGTGGGTATATAGTCATGGAAATCTAATTAGTGATTTAATGGATAACCTAGTTCTTGAATCAACTGGTGTACTTCAAAAGACAAGGATTTATGAAATGAGTTCAAATCAAACTTTTCGTGAAACACTTGCCTTTTTAATTGTGCGTGATAATGCACATCAAAATGCATTTGCAAAAGCGTTAGAAACTTTAGGCGTTGAATGGGGAAAACTTTTCCCATTACCAAACTACGATATCAATAAGTATCCTGAATGTAGAAAGTATGTAGAAATGGGGTTTCATAATACTCAATTTAATTTCAGGTTAGATGAAACAAGAATCGGAGAGATCTTCCAAGGTGAATCACCAAGTAGAAACAAAGGAATGTTAAGTGTAACGGAGCCACCAAA
>NZ_JAEHBX010000208.1:0-814 GCF_016483395.1 Bacillus cereus group sp. N21 | reverse complement strand
AATATTATTTCTATTTTTTCTCTACGTTGTTTTTCCTTCATATGCGCTTCCGTTGACTGCATGTTTATCGCCTCTTCCCTTTGTGCTGTATACTGTTTCCCAAAATACGGTCTAACCGTGTAAATAACCCCATCATAGCCAATGTACAGTGATTTTATTGGGAATTATCGTTTAAGGCTATCTCATCAACTGCATATATTTTTCAAGCGCTTAATCTAACATCTTGGATCTTACATCTAAATAAGTTGTTAGTGTGTATAAAATACCATTACTCTTTTCAGTTTTTGCTACCAATAACAACATTAGAAAGTAGTGAAAACGCAGGAAAGATTAATTGTTTATCAATCTTTATTATAAAACGATTCTTTATGGGCATGCACCTTTTTACAATCACCAAGATTTACAACATGACGAGTATCTTCATCCATGAATGTTATTCTCTATTTACTGATGATCGTTTTTTTATCTAGGCTAAGCAACATACCGTATGCCTCAGAACCCCTTTTATAAAAAAGGACAATATATGTAACGGTTCCCCTTTTGATTTGAAAAAATCATATAAAAATATAGTGCTATTAAAGAGTTTTGTTACAAATTTGTTATGTTTGACTTAAAAAAAGGAAAGTAATATTTATTTGTAGAAAATTTTCAAGGATAAAAATGAATGTAAAAATAGAATGACTATCTATGATAAGAAAAGGGGGCACTTATATATGCTAACAAATGATTTAGATTTTCGATTAGAACCACGTTTAAAAGAACTGTATGAACAACATAAAATAAGAGCGCAGAAGATAGACTGGGGTTATCATGA
>NZ_JAEHBX010000207.1:0-844 GCF_016483395.1 Bacillus cereus group sp. N21 | reverse complement strand
TTCTAGAGTAATAGTATCAGTATGTCCAAGTGTTAGAGATTACTTACACGTATATTAAAGTTTTTGCACCAGAACCATAATTACTACTTGTGGTTTCACGTTATGGAAGACGAAATAGCTGGTATTCATCATCTCAAAAAATCCAGTAACTTCACCATAAAAATTGCGCCTAGATTTATCTAGGTGCAATTTTTATGAAACATTATTTTTGATTTGCTTATGAACCACTTTATTATAGCAACCATGTTTTACTACTTGCCTAACATCATCTACTTCAATTCCCATTACCTCTGTAATATCTACTACAATTGTATTCTGTAGAACACTCACTACATATCCGATTAATTGTAAATTAGGATTTTTACGATATAAAAATTGAACGTAATCCCCAATTATTACCTTTGTTTTATACTCCATTTGGTACCCCCTGAATCTTCATTAATTATTCGTTAGGGTTCCCTTTTTTTGCTTCTTCATACTGTTTAGTAAATTTATAAAATGAAGAACGCTTAATATCATATTTCTTCATAGCTTCTACTACATTAATTGTATCGCAAAATTTTAGTTAGCAAACTAGAGATAAATACTTCATTATTGTTTCTGCTATATTTAAAAGTTTCTACTCTAAATACAATAAGAAAAGCAAAAAGAACTTGTAGAAATCACTACAAGTTCTTTTTGGATTAAAGCGAATACACGGGACACATAAATTATCTGGTTCTGTTGCAAAGTTTTCTAAAGTAAGCTAAACTTTGTAAAAAACAAATAAGGAGCGTAACAAATGGGATATTTTAAAGGAAAACAGTTCGAGAAAGATATTATCTTGGTAGCCGTTGGCTACTAT
>NZ_JAEHBX010000206.1:0-894 GCF_016483395.1 Bacillus cereus group sp. N21 | reverse complement strand
AACCATTAAATAATGCTGTAATGATAAGGTTCTGTAGTCCTTAGCGTACAATTTTCCCAAAATGATATGGTGACCCCTAGCAGCAATTTCACAAATGGAAAATTACGTTGCCGAAGTTGCGATTTCTTTCGATAGACCATATACATTAAAAGAAATTCAAGCAAAAATTCCCGATAATTTAAACATCGTATGGTGGTATATGACTTCACCAATTACAGATGAAAGCAAAGGACCTGCTGGTGTGCAGGTTTATGGATTTAATCCATCTGATTCACCGAAAGAGGCATACAATAGCTTTATTGATGCACTTAAAAAATATGATGCAGATGGTACTGAAAAAACAATCCAAGAGTTTTTAAAATTAAATAAAAATAAACAGTTTGATGAAGTGAAAATTTTAGGGGTAATGCTGACTGGTCAAACCCAAAACTTTAAAGTGTTAGAAAATCAAGATTTTATTCGTGGTGCTTCTGTTGGAGCTACTGCACAAATCGTCCCTTATATTAAACCAGAGAAATAATAAGCAAGGGACCAGATGAACATTTGGTCTCTTTTCCTTGTTAATCTGTCCTCTTGTTAACTTAATAAATATCGAAATATTTCTGTGTTTATAATAGGGGGCAAAAAGAAAATACGGTATCCGATGAAGGAGTTTTATAAAAAAAATCCGATTTTAAATCAAATTGGAAATAAAAGTAAGCCTATGACCTATTTTTACACGTATCTCGGCTGTACCCCACTATACTTTCAAAACTAACTACTGGGGATACTTTGGTCGTAACTAGAATGGATCGTTTAGGTCGAAATACTATTCAGCTATTACAATTAGTAGAACAACTTCGGGAAAAGGATGTTCACTTTGCGATTTTAAATTTAGGAATAGATACTAGAACT
>NZ_JAEHBX010000205.1:0-917 GCF_016483395.1 Bacillus cereus group sp. N21 | reverse complement strand
ATTACATGAATTATTAATAGTTTCATAAAACTGGTCCGCAATATTCCCCATCTCTTTATGTCTTCGGAAACTTTGCACCAGAACCCTTTTCTTTTACCTTTTAGTTATGTTTTGCAATTAAGGAAGCGGTATAAGTATATAAACCGCTGTACAGCATATAGGAACAGTAGACTTTTGTTTGTAGAAGAAACACTCTAACTATAAGTTTTAAACGATAAATATAGAAGGGGGAAGTTTTTATGACGCGTTGCACAAATTGCAAAAGAAGATGGAATGCTTTGCAGGTATGGTCATTGTTCTTTAAAAGAGAAGGGAAAGACTGCCCGTATTGTCTTCAAACTCAATATCTGTCAGCTGATACATTAAGACAATTTTCAGGAACGAGATTACTCAACGTAGATCCATTATTCCTGTGGATTTTTCCTGTTTTCGCTACATTGAGTGAAAAAGATGAAACATACAACGTTCTTTTTAAGGATAAATCAAATGAAAAATAATAAAAACTAATTCCTTAACGTACAGGGAACCGGCTAAAATGTGTCTAAACGTACAATTTTCTTTTTTTGATATGGTGACCCCATGCCCATCAACTTAAGAGAGAAAACAAGATGAACTTTCGTTCATATAAACGAAAAAACTCTTAAAATATTTGGTATCTTTAAAAATGAGTACACCAAATAAACCTAGATAGGTACCGTTTTTAAAAATTATGCAGCTTTCTTTTGCTTTCTCAATCCATTATACTCATAGACAACACCCAAAATATCAAAGACTGTTTTCTTCTCATATCGATGAGATTTCCGTCCATTCTTCTGTAGGAAGTTGAACAGGCGGACTAGGATCTTTGTTATTTCTTACGATTAGTCAACCTATATTTTTAGATTTTTGATGAACTGGATATCACAAAATGTAGGTAT
>NZ_JAEHBX010000204.1:0-951 GCF_016483395.1 Bacillus cereus group sp. N21 | reverse complement strand
AAGTATCAGTTATGATTTTAATGGAGGTGTTTTTCGTATTATGGATACAATTTCGCTTTAGCTTGATTGGCATGGGGTACCGCCACATCGCTATCAAGCTAACAAAAAGAAATCTCCTTAAAGTGAAAAAAAATACGTGTTCACGAATAATAAAGTTGTTTAAAAAATAATAGATTCATTTAAAAGATAATATAGTTGTTTAAAAATAAAATCGATACTAAGAGATTTAGTGTCGGTTTTTTCCATATCGTTTATAATGATTATATAGAATATTCGGTAATTGGATATTTAACACAAGGACAGTAATAAGAATTTAAAAACGGAGGGGAATTTATGGATATTGATTTATTAGTAAATCGGCCAGAACATATAGAAGATGTTGCAAAAATGGTTTACAAAGAATTTGTTGTACCAACTAGCAGTAAAAAACATATGAAGAAGTTGTCGATTTTTTTAAGGGAACATATGCAAATGAATTTCCAATCACTTTTATAGCGAATGTAGATGGACAATGTGTAGGAACAGTATCCGTATTTGAAAACGATTGGAAAGAAAAACCTCAATATAAACCTTGGTTAGCATCTTTATATGTTGAACCTTCATATCGAAGTCAAAAAATAGGGTTTTATTTAATCAACAACTTGCTAAAACATATGAAAAAAATAGGTTATACAAAATACGGTACAATTTGAGCTTCCGTAACCTAGTGGAAATGATGGAGGAACGAGGCTTATCTATAGCTCACACACCGATTATGCGATGGGTTCATCAATATAGACCTCAATTAGAAGAGAAAGTACGACATCATCTTAAAACAACATATAATTCATGAAGAGTCGATGAAACTTATATTAAAGTGAAAGGGCAATGGATATATTTATATCGTGCCGTTGATTCAGAAGGGAATACCATTGATTTTTATCTAAGTAAATCAAGAGATAAACAAGCAGC
>NZ_JAEHBX010000203.1:0-963 GCF_016483395.1 Bacillus cereus group sp. N21 | reverse complement strand
CGGAACCATCTTTTAAGTGCCTAATTTTTAAAGGTCTTTTTATTAAACTGTCCATTTTATAGGGTACAGTTCATACTGCACCTAGTCGATTATCTTCTTTTTTGTATATCAACAAAGTTTTCGTATCTTAATTAGGAAGCCGATTTATTAATTGTATAACGTTGTTCAATACGTTGTTCAATTTTTTCCATCTCTTGTTTATCATTCAATATCTTTTGTTTATTTTCTTGTACCAATTCTTTAAACGATTTATGAAGTAATTTACAACGTTTGTTCGCCATAATCATTTCTCCTTATTGTCTGTGTAATCACAGATATAAAATAAAATTTTCCAATCACCATAAATTTTTTGTCTTTATTTGTCGAAAAATTATTCTTAATTCAAGAATACTATAACTTCCGAGTTTTTAGACCTATTTGTTTGAACATTATGTGAATTTAATAAAAAAATTATATACAAATATAAATTGTAAAACGAACATAAAAATCCTTTTTTAAGGAGAATCGAGAGGATTTCGAAGAGGCCAGATCCTTTTTCTGCCACATGCGGCGGTAAAGTAAATAGAACAAACGAGTGCATATCATCTTTTGTTTCACATAACCGCAACGTCCATGTTCAATAAACAAAATGAATTTATCCCGCATTAACGGGCAGTAATACTCCCACCTCAAAATTCGGGGAAAGCAAAGAAGTTAGGTGGGAGATACAATACGAGTTATTGCCCAAGCTACTACAGATGGTAATACTGTTCCCGAACCGCTTGAAAATACAGTACACCTCATGCACTTTGAAGCAGCTAGATTCCCCTCTCTAACATCATAAAACAGGTTATTCTCTTAACAATCAATAACACAAATTATATGAATAAAAAAAGAGCGTCCGTCTTTGATATGATCCCCTTATAGTAGACAGTAAAAAGAAAGCACATTAATCTGTTTACTATGGAGGGGATTTTTTCTATG
>NZ_JAEHBX010000202.1:0-971 GCF_016483395.1 Bacillus cereus group sp. N21 | reverse complement strand
CCATAGAAAAAATCCCCTCTATAGTAAACAGATTAATGTGTTTTCTTTTTACTGTCTACTATAAGGGGATCATATCATTATGAGAGGGCTGCTCTTTTTTTGAGACAACTGAAAAATGAGTGGAATTCCCTTATAGACAAACACCTATTCTTGTATGAGAAATATGATAACAAAGGCAGGTTAAATTGAGAGAAAGAGGTGAAAGAAATGAAAGGGATGGATAATAACGCATCGCACGGCTTTATGATAGGTGAGGATGGCTATGCACAAATGCTAATGGGAGGAGCTGGACAACAAGGATATGGCGGGAACCCAACATGGATGGGCGGATCATCAGAAGGAGTTCCTACATCTGTAGCTGGAGCGCAAACAGGAATGCCAACATTCGTGGGAGGAGCGCAGGGGGGAGTTCCTATAGGAGTACCAACTACATTTCCGGCATTTGTAGGAGGAGCGCAAGGTGGAGTTCCTGTAGGGGCACCAACTACATTTCCAACATTTGTAGGCGGGGCACAATCTGGCTTCCCTGCACCAGTTGGTCCGCAACCAGGATTTGGTGGTGTTGCTCCTATTCTAGTAGGAGGAGTAGGTCCACAAATGATTCATGGTCATCACGTCCATCACGGTCATCACCAACATCACGGTCACCACCAACATCACGGTCACCACCAACATCACGGTCACCACCAACATCATGGTCACCACCAACATCACGGTCATCACCAACATCATGGTCACCACCAGCAACACGGTCACCACCAGCAACACGGTCACCACCAGCAACACGGTCATCATCAGCAACAAGTACATCATCAGCAACAAGTACATCATCATGGTCACCATCAAATTCATCCACAGGCTGTTTTATATCAAACACAACACCATGGCCAGCATCAACACCATGGCCAGCATCAACACCATGGCCAGCATCAACACCATGGCCAGCATCAACACCATGGCCAGCATCAACA
>NZ_JAEHBX010000200.1:0-1044 GCF_016483395.1 Bacillus cereus group sp. N21 | reverse complement strand
ATAGTAGCCAACGGCTACCAAGATAATATCTTTCTCGAACTGTTTTCCTTTAAAATATCCCATTTGTTACGCTCCTTGTTTGTTTTTTACAGAGTTTAGCTTACTTTAGAAAACTTTGCAACAGAACCTTAAAAACCGTCTCCTTTGTGGGGACGTTTTTTTTTGCAAAGAAATATTCGATAACTAAGCAATATATGAAAGAAATTCAACTAAAGATGGGTACTTATGATCAGGGAATTTTTGATTGTAAAAGTAGGTAGAAATGAAAAGAAGAAGCAATGTTAAACCTAAAAATAATAGAACATCAAAGGATGTAAATATTCTTCCTAAGGCGGATAAAAACGATGAACTGGTCGGATTCATTAAAAATACCCTCCAATAAATTTTTATGTATTGAAAGATAACCATAACACATAATGTTGGAGATTTGTCGGAAAAGTATGAGAAATACAAATAAATTATAAGTTCAACAATTTTAAATGGCAAATGGATCGCCACAATATAAGGTACACAACAGCAAAGGAAAAGCATATTATGTAACTGCAAATGAAGCCTATGTATATGTGAAATAAAAAAAGAGGGTCTGCCCAATGAGCCGCTTGTGCTTCGTTAGGTGCATATGTTGCGAACCCTAGTGAAAGCGTAATAGGGATCACTATATCATTCTGGGAAAATTGTACGCTAAGGATTACAAAACCTTATCATTACAGCATTTTTTAAAGATGAATACATGTTCAGAAAGATAAAAACCTAAGTTTAATTGAACATTGATTTGTTTACACACTTTATGAACATGATTACAGCTAGAAAACGTTGATATTATTGAGTTTTATCCTCTGTTCATAAACATATGAGTTTTGTAACAAATACTAAATGTGTACATTTTAAACTTTGTTCAGCAATCGGGCCAGATTGTGAAGTGGCGACATTAAACAAAATTGGATTTTTATTGAAAAATACCACAAAGTTGGTTCCGGTGCAAAAACTTCAAGATACATGCAAGTAACCTCTAAATCTTGGACATACTGATACTATTACTCTAAA
>NZ_JAEHBX010000020.1:0-79295 GCF_016483395.1 Bacillus cereus group sp. N21 | reverse complement strand
GATATATATGGTTTAAGATTAGTTTTATAAATTTATCTTAATTTTTAATGGTTGTTATTTTGAATTTTATTCATTGGATAGAAAGGTGTTACAGTCAAGTAGAAGTGAACACTATTTGCTCATCATTTTTGAATAGTTTAATTTTTAAAATAATCATGCTATACCTTATACAATAAATATCAATATTTTTTGTTAGATGTTAATATAATTGGTTAGGTTGGACTGAAGAACCTGGTACTATGAATAAAAAGTATTATAATCTAGGCATAAATCAGTTGTTGCTTAGTGCAATTCGTGAAGGAATTAGTACAAATCAAAGAAATAAACAAATCGTTAATTGTCCTGCTGTAGATGTAAAAATACAAGAAGAGGAATGCGGTCAAATATCTCTGTTCATTTAGAAAACAACAATACTTTTTTATCATCGATAAACCAAATGTGTTTATCGATTTTTTTATTTTCTTAGATTTCTGGATAGAAAATCTCATAATCCATATGAGGGAGACTATTTCTATAAGCTGATATCAGTTGGGGTATTTATAGAAATAGTAACTGGATAGTAAAAGCCTATTATGCTTATAAGGAGGGTTAAGAGTGTATTTATGTTTGGCAGAAAAACCGGATGTAGCAAAGAAAATTGTAGCTGCTTTTCCAAAATATAAAAAGCATGATTTGTATTACGAGATAATGCCCTGCAATGAATTTCCTAATGGTGCATATGTAGCCTATTGTATGGGTCACCTTTTGACTTTTGATGAAGAAAAAATGGGGACTAACACTCCATGGAGTTTGTCAGGATTACCTATAATGCCTAAAAATTATATTTATAAACCAATTAAAGGAAGAGAAAAACATGTTAGAACAATAAAAAAACTGGCTAATGATCCTAAAGTTACAATGTTTATTAATTGTTGTGATTCAGCTAGAGAAGGTATGAAAATATTTACTGAAATAATAAAATACGTAACAAATAGAAACCTTCCAACAAAATGCTTGTGGATTTCTTCTTTAACGCCAGCATCAATTAAAAAAGGAATGCAAGAATTAGTTCCTTATAAATCCAAAGAGAATTTATATCATAGTGCTTATGCGCGAGCGATAGCTGATTTCTTAGTAGGTATAAATTTATCAAGGTCTGTATCTTTAAGAATGCAATCAGAATTTGCAAATAGAAATTCTGAAAATGGTGATTTAAGTGGTTTGAAAAGAGAGGTGTTTTCGATTGGAAGGTGTCAATCTCCAACGCTACGCCTTGTTTACGATCGTATTAAACAAATAGAAGCTCATGTACCAGAACCTTTTTGGACTTTATCTGGAACTTTTGAAATGGACGGTAAAGAATATACTGGAAAATGGTTTAAAGAAGACAAGAATCGCTTTGATAGTGAAGAGGAGATAGAGGAACTTTCAATTCGATTGCTTGAAGAAACAGCTGTTATAAAGGAAGTGAAAAAGGAACGTAAAGCATTTAAGCCACCTCAGTTTTTTGATTTAACTAGACTTCAATCTACTGCAAATAAATTATTTAAAATGGAACCTAAGGAAACTCTTCATCATGCGGAAAACTTGTATTTAGCTGGTTTGTTGTCCTATCCCCGTGCAGATAACCCGTATATTACGGCAGCTGAAGCACCAATCCTTTCAACGGTTTTAGAAAAGTTAAAGTATAGTGAGTCATATTCTAAATATTTACCTGCTCCAATACTTAGTACTGATTTGTCCTCACGGTATATAAACGAGAAAAAGGTCTCAGATCATCACGGAATTATAGTATTAGATGTTCCTAAGAATTTTTCTAAATTAAATCCTGGTGAAAAAGCAATATATGACTTGGTGGTGAAACGAGTTATTGCCGCGCATCACGAAGATGCATTATATGATTTCACTTCAATTATCACGGTTGTAGATGACACAGAAACATTTTTAACCAAAGGGAAACAAGAGGTGAGTTTGGGTTGGAAGATGTTATACCAGAAAGAACAAATGTCTGATGAGAAAGAGGATCAAGAAGAGGAAAATGACGAAGTAGCTCATTTACCAGATGTAAATGAGGGAGATACAGGAACGATAGTTGATACCGAAATAAACAAAGGAATGACAAAGGCCCCTCCATATTTGACACCTGGTACATTAGTTGAATTAATGGAAAATTGCGGCTCACTTATGGAACAAAAAGAAATGCAAAAAATTCTTAAAAGAACAAGCGGAATAGGTACGGTTGCTACGCGTGATGGTATTATCCATACATTATATGATCGTGGATATATAGTTAATAAGAATAATAAGGTGCTTTTATTAGAGAAGGGCCGTATGTTAATGGGTGCACTTGGTGACAAGATGATTGTATGTTCACCTGAATTAACGGCAAAATGGGAAAATGTTTTAGAGGCAATATCGGATGGACGGATTGACTATAAACAATTTATAAGTAAGGCTGAAAAATTAGTTGTGAAGCTTTTAAATGATATTGAACAAATCTCTATAACTTGGAATTTAGATTCTTCAATTAAAAAGATTGAAGAGGCTAAAAGGAAAGAGGAGGAAAAGAAGTTACTTGGTTCATGTTTAAAGTGCGGTAGTCAAGTGGTTCTAAAAAAAGGTTTTTATGGCTGTAAAGCATATAGTACGACAGGTTGTGATTTTCAGATTAATGAGAAGATATTAGGAAAGAAAATCTCTAGTGCACAAGTGAAAAAATTATTGAAAGATGGAAAAACAAACACGATTAAAGGATTTAAGAAAGGAGAGGACCTATTCGATGCTGTGTTGTCATATAACTTAGCATCTCATAAGTTAGAGTTCAAAAAGCCTGAAATTAAAGAAAAAGTGGAAAAGAAGGAAAGAACCATTCAAATTTCAATTTTTAATCAAAAGTAAAACTTTAAATCTGTTTTCATTGAAGGAAGAAATGAGGTTTTATAGTGGGTAAAGCATTATTTAATGTAATTGGAATAACACTGGGATTCTGTGTATTTATTTCTGCTTGTTCAAAATCAGATACTATGCCTTCAAAATCTAATGCATCAAAAAGTGAAGTAGTTGAAAAGGAAATTAGCAAAAAAGAAATTAAAAAAGTGGATACCGAGACATATGAATCGTTATTTGCTACAAATGCACCATTAATGATTCAAGAAGGACCAGGTAAATACGCAAAGGAAATAGCACTCTCATCAGAAGAAACTAATGAACTTAATAAGGAATTGACTAGTTTACCAAAGGATTAAAGTTGCACTTTATTGTAAGTGGTTTACGCGAGAAGGACAATGCGTATGCATTGCCCTTTTTTTTACATATCATGATGTGCGTGATTTTTTTGTCTTGAATGATTTCGATTTTTTACTTTATGAGACCCACTTAATGGCTCGGGTTGCCCAGAAGGCTGTCCCTTCTTTGTATTTTGACGAATGGATTTGCTGTTGTTTTTTTCCATGTTGTCACCTCCCTCTTGTATTTAGAATGAGAGAACTTTGTAAATTTATACGAGAATGTTTTTGTGAAAAATGGTAAAGATAAGTGAGACTAACTATAACAGAAAGGGGAAAGTATATGCCGTATCATAAAGATAAACAGCAAGCTTTTCAAGCAGCGCAACAAGGAGTCGTACAAGCGGAAAATTTATATAACAACATTGTTAAAAATGACCCGAATTATGGACACGATTTAAAGCATTTACGACAAGAAGTTCAAGAGGCATATGAACAAATTCAAAATGCATTAGAAGTAGCATCTGAAACACAACGTCCACAACTTGAGCAGTACGAAAGTAATTTACAAAACATCATGCGAGATGTTGATTCGCTAGGCGATTGAACAGGTTGTCTGATTTCAACAACCTGTTCAATTTTGGAGTTAATATGTTGAAAAGAAAAATTGCTGTAATAATCATTATTTATTTAATTTGTGTAGTACATATATTTCAAGTGGACAAAGTAGAAGCGAAAATGTTGATGAGAAAAGAATTAGAGCCCACGGGTTATGTAACGTGGGAGGTACCAAATAACGAGAAAATAATTGCAATTACGTTTGATGATGGTCCAGATCCTATATACACGCCGCAAGTATTAAAGTTATTACGCCAATATAAAGCTGAGGCAACTTTTTTTATGATAGGTTTTCGAATTCAGCGAAATCCGTATTTAATTAAGCAGGTGCTGAAGGAAGGGCATGAAATTGGAAATCATACGATGGATCATTTATATGCAAGTAGTGCATCTGATGCAAAAATAAAAAATGATATTTTAGTGGGAAAAAAGTATTTACAAAGGTGGGTAAAAGAGCCGCTGCTTTTTCGTCCACCAGGTGGATATATTAATGATGCAGTATTTGCAACAGCAAAAGAAGCAGGGTATCAAATCGTATTATGGTCATGGCATCAGGATCCGAAAGATTGGGCGAATCCAGGTGCTGAATCCATTGTGAAACATGTTATAACAAACGCGAAGAGTGGAGATATAGTGTTATTGCATGATGGTGGAAGTGATCGAGGGCAAACTGTAGCTGCATTAGAAAAAATTTTGCCGGTTCTTCAAAAAGAAGGGTATCGATTTGTGAAGGTTTCGGAGCTGTTACGTTATAAGCATTAAAAGAGTCGCTCCTTATAGTCATCAAGTTAAGAAAATAATATAAAAGACAAAAAAGACCATCCTTTCACTTTCAATGTATATTGAAAATGAAAGGATGGTTTGGAGTTGACTTTAACTAAATTATCCCTGAGAGAAATGGATTGAATCCACTTCTTAGCTATATTTTTTTAATTTTTTCCGGAGTATTTAAATGAGATTGCTTTACAACATAGTTTTAAGAAAGAAATAGAGAAGTTAAACTGGAAGATTTCATTTTACAGATTGTCGAAGTTAACGGATTGGGAATATGCAAGTACCTTTTTAACGTAATTTTGAGGTTCTTCAAGTGGTGGAATCTTTCCGTATTTTTTTACTATATTCGGTCCAGCATTATAGGCAGCAATGGCTAGTTGCCAATCTTTAAATTCAGTATATAATTCTTGTAAATAGCGGGCTGCTCCGTAAATCGCTTCGATTGCATTACAAGGATTAATTCCCAATAAATTGGCAGTTTCGATTTGAAACTGCATTAATCCTATGCCTCCGGTTTTGGAAACTAGATTTGGATTTCCGTTACTCTCGGCTACCATGATGCTATAGAGGATGTTGCTAGGCAGGTTATGTTCTTTAGCAGCTTGGAAAATAGGTTTAATCCACTGTGTTGCTTGGGGATTTCCAAGAGTACTTTTATTCTCTGATTCAACTAAAAATGGTGTTGCATCTATAATTTCCCTGATCTTTAGTACTTGATCAACAAAGATCTCATCATTGGCTAAATTGTTTAATTTTTTTAGGTCGCTAATTGTGACTCCGAATTTTTGTGAAATGCTCCATAGGGAATCGGATGGGCTGACAATATACAGTTGGTATTTATCTTCAGTGAAGTTTTCATAATACTAGATTTCACCTTGTTCCTCCGAATTAACGATATTTGGTTTTACTATTCCTTCTTTGCTTAATACGTTAATCATAAATTCAGCTCGGTGTCGGTAGCTATAAATTTTGACAGTCAACTGACCTTGATCTCCAATTTTCTTACAACTTGCGCGATGTTCTAAAAAATATTTTACTAACTGTACAGTTTCCTCTGGAGATGAGGAAACAACAAGGTCATGACCTTGTTGGAATAGGTGTCTTACTCCCGGTGTATTCATCGTTAAGAGGAAACCTCTAGATGCAAGTATCTCATAAGTTCTTTGGGTAACTTGCGATGGATAATTTTGTAAACAGAGAATGATATTAGCTTAACTATATACATAATTCGCTTCATTTAATATACTACCGCTGGATGGAACGATAGAAGCCCTTCCAGTACTTATTGATAAGCTGGTTAGTCAATGCTATAAGTTTGTGACCATTCCAGAAATGTTGGAGGATGCTGCATGTTACTCCTAACGAACTAATTACTTCTTGAGGTGAGACATAGATGCGTATTTTGTTTATAGAAAGTCATCCAATGTGGATTTACGGATTACCAAATGGCTTCCGTGATGCAGGTCATATAGTGGAAGTCTCGGGCTCTATTGATGACCAAAATTTAGATGAATTGATTTCTGATTTTCATCCCGATTTAATTATTACGATGGGCTGGGGAACAGAAAATTCATCCGTAAAAAAACAAAAAAACATTCGTGCTAGTGTGGAAAAAGTTAATGTTCCTCATATTTACTGGGCGACTGAGGATCCTACGTCCACAGAAATTTTTTCGATGCCATATATTGAAAGAACCAGACCGGATTTTGTTTTCACTATCTGTAAAGACAGAATAGATACTTCGTGAGAGAAGAGTGTAATAACATTAAACAAATGTAAATAAAGAAGCTGTCTCCAAAAAATCGTTGTTCAATGGTCTTTTGAGACAGCTTCTTTTCACTACTGATTCTTCTTACGTTTTTTATTATTTTGACGCTGAGCTGGTGTTAATGGCTCGTTGGCGAACTCCTCATTATAGCCAGTCCCTTGTCCTTGTGCTGATGCAGCATTCATTCCTGGAATTACATGATTTGCTTTACGTTTACCCATTTATTTTCACCTCTATAATGTTTTCTTTATAAAACAAATAATGAATTGTTCATTGCATGTATGAACAGAAAAGAAAAGCCTCAAAAGAAAGCTTTACTTTATGGTAATAGTATTCATAAGGAGAACGAAGGTTATTCAAATTTCCAGAGATAAAGAAAACTTATGATAAGCTATAAGTTTCTTATTATTTACTTATTTAGAAAGTTGTAATAAGATATTATCGTAAGGTATTGAAAAGTTTGTCTACATTTTATATTCAGACAACTCAGTCACGTTTAACAGGGGGGAAACATAATGGTCAAACATAATCCATTTCAATCTCGTGAAACATTTGAAGTAGATGGAAAAACGTATCATTATTATCAATTGAAAGCGCTTGAAAATGCAGGGGTTGGCAACGTATCGCAATTACCATATTCAATTAAAGTTTTGCTTGAATCTGTACTTCGTCAAGTTGATGGACGTGTCATTACAGAAGAGCATGTTACAAATTTAGCGAAATGGGGAACAAAAGATGTTCAAGATATCGATGTTCCATTTAAACCATCTCGTGTAATTTTACAAGACTTCACAGGTGTTCCAGCTGTCGTTGATTTGGCTTCACTTAGAAAAGCGATGGCAGATATGGGCGGAGATCCTGATAAAATTAATCCAGAAATTACGGTAGACCTTGTAATCGATCACTCTGTACAGGTTGATAGAGCGGGTACAGCTGACGCGCTTGAATTCAACATGGACTTAGAGTTTAAACGTAATGAAGAACGTTATAAATTTTTAAGCTGGGCACAAAAATCATTTGATAATTATCGTGCAGTTCCACCAGCAACAGGTATTGTACACCAAGTAAACCTTGAGTATTTAGCGCCAGTTGTTCATGCGGTGAAGAATGCTGAAGGTGAATTAGTTGCATACCCAGATTCATTAGTTGGAACAGACTCTCATACTACAATGATTAATGGTATCGGCGTTCTTGGATGGGGCGTTGGTGGTATTGAAGCGGAAGCAGGAATGCTTGGACAACCTTCATACTTCCCAGTACCAGAAGTTATTGGTGTGAAGTTAACTGGTACACTTCCAAGTGGTACAACAGCAACAGACGTTGCATTAAAAGTAACGCAAGTGTTACGTCAAAAAGGTGTAGTTGGTAAATTTGTTGAGTTCTTCGGTGACGGACTAAAGAGCATGCCTTTAGCTGACCGTGCGACAATTTCAAACATGGCACCAGAATACGGCGCAACTTGTGGATTCTTCCCAATTGACGAGGTTTCATTAGATTACTTACGTTTAACAGGAAGAGATGAAGAACAAATTCGCGTTGTTGAAGAATATTGTAAAGCAAACGGTTTATTCTATACAGCAGGCAGCAAAGATCCAATTTATACAGACCTTGTTGAAATTGATTTAAATACAATTGAATCTAACCTTTCAGGACCAAAACGTCCACAAGATTTAATCCCTCTTTCAAATATGAAAGATGAGTTCCATAAAGCAGTTGTGGCACCAGTTGGAACGCAAGGACTTGGATTCAATGAACAAGAATTCGATAAAGAAGTGAAAGTTGTATTAAAAGATCAGGAAGTAACGATGAAAACAGGTGCAATTGCAATCGCTGCGATTACAAGCTGTACAAACACATCTAACCCATATGTATTAATTGGTGCAGGTTTAGTTGCGAAAAAAGCAATTGAAAAAGGCCTTAAAGTACCTAGTTATGTAAAAACATCATTAGCTCCAGGATCTAAAGTTGTTACAGAGTACTTAGATAAATCAGGTTTAACAACATATTTAGATCAATTAGGATTCCAAACAGTTGGTTACGGCTGTACAACTTGTATCGGTAACTCTGGTCCATTAGCACCAGAATTAGAAGAAGCAATTGCAGCAAACGACTTATTAGTAACATCTGTTTTATCTGGTAACCGTAACTTTGAAGGTCGTATTCATCCGCTTGTAAAAGCAAACTACTTAGCATCACCACCACTTGTTGTAGCATACGCGCTTGCAGGTACAGTTGATATCGACTTGAAAAATGATGCAATCGGTAAAGATGAAAAGGGTAATCCGATTTACTTTAACGACATTTGGCCATCAGCAAAAGAAATTGAAGAAGTGGTTCAAAGCGTTGTAACATCTGAATTGTTCAAAAAAGAATATGCACAAGTATTTAACAGCAATGAACGCTGGAATGAAATCCAAACTTCAAATGAAGCGTTATATACTTGGGATAATGACTCAACATACATTCAAAACCCACCGTTCTTTGAAGGATTATCAAAAGAACCAGGTGAAGTAGAAATACTTTCAGGTTTACGCGTAGTTGGTAAATTTGGTGACTCTGTAACAACAGACCATATTTCACCAGCAGGTTCAATTGGTAAACATACACCAGCAGGCCGCTATTTATTAGAAAATGGCGTACAGCCAGTTGACTTTAACTCTTATGGTTCTCGCCGTGGTAATCATGAAGTTATGATGCGTGGTACATTCGCAAATATCCGTATCAAAAACCAAATCGCACCAGGAACAGAAGGTGGATATACAACTTACTGGCCAACTGGTGAAGTAACATCTATCTATGATGCTGCGATGAAATATAAAGAAGATGGCACTGGACTTCTTGTAGTTGCTGGTAAAGATTACGGTATGGGAAGTTCTCGTGACTGGGCTGCGAAAGGTACAAACCTTTTAGGTATTAAAGCAGTAATCGCAGAAAGCTTCGAGCGTATTCACCGTAGTAACCTTGTATTAATGGGTGTATTACCATTACAATTTAAAGAAGGCGAAAGTACTGAAACATTAGGTCTTGTTGGTAACGAATCATTTGAAATTCAAATTGATAAAACAGTTAAACCACGCGATCTTGTAAAAGTAGTTGCAATTGACCCAGAAGGAAACGAAAAACAATTTGAAGTAGTAGCACGTTTCGATAGTGAAGTAGAAATTGACTACTACCGTCACGGTGGTATCTTACAAATGGTGCTTCGTGAGAAAATTGAAGAGTCTAAGGTGTCAAACTAATTAAGTGTAGTAATAGAGAAAAGTAAATATTTTCAATCGAAATGAGGAAGCTGACTGATGTTAGCTTCCTCATTTTATGTGTAAGGAAAGGGGGAGACATATGGTTTTATCGCTTTCCTTATTCTGCTTTATTCAGTTGATACTCATATGTAGAAGGATTTTCCGTATTAAATTCTTTTACTAATGTAATTTTATTTGTATCTGGATTATACTTAAAAATTTTAATAGTGTGCCGATCACCACTGTCAGGATTACTTTCTTGTAAAGCAAATGTATTTTCTGCAATTTGTGTCATATTACTAGTTTGATCATTTTGTACACTTATTGGAGTAGTATCATGGTTTGTAGAAACTTCGATGACTTTTTCTTTGTTAAAAAATATAAGGACTAGAATTAAGATTACAAGACAAATACGCATATAGCGTAGTTCTTTACTAATTGGGTGTTCTCCCATAGGGTTCATCCTTTCAATAATTACTACGAACTAGAGGTTGTTGTAATAGAGTAAAAGCTAATAATGTCAAACGTAGTGAATAAAATAAACGATATCAAAGCTGTATAAATGCACACGCGGCCAGTTTTTCTTCTTTCAGAATCGTTACTAAATAAGGAGATAACCCATGCGATAATATTAATAGGATAGAATATGAAACTAAAAATATAGAGAATGACTTTTTAAATGAGTGCATAAGAACCCCTTTTTTAAAAGGAAGGTATTTGCACAAAACAGTACAAGCATCTTCCTTATTGTCACCTTATATGTTTATATTTTTACGGAAACGTATTTGATGAGAGATCTTAGTTACAACTAGCCCTGTTATATAAAGAAAAGTTAGAATGAAAATTGTACTAATGATAGGAGACTTTTGAAATGCATATAATAATCTATCAATATAATAAATTTGATTTAAATCTGTAATTGATTTCGGAGAGAAGACTATATACTTTTTCCAGTTTTCTTCTATAACAATCATCGTACCTGTAGAATGTGTAACAAGTAATGTATAAAGAAAAATAGGGAGAAGAATCATGAGTTGTAAACCAATGAACCCTGTTTTATGTTTTCTCCAATACAACCAACGAGCTATTATAATTCCTATTAAATAGAAAATGGATAATATAAAAACTGTAGTGAAAACTGGATTGTATTTAAAGGCATACAATAGTTTATCAATTTCATATACCTGACTGGAGCTTTCTGTTGTTTTAGGAGTGAAGACGATATGTTGTTTCCAGTCTTCGGAAATACTTAAGTAGCTGGCAGTCAAGCTTGTAATAAACAATGAGAAAAATAAAATGGGGAGAATGATAACATATTGTAACCAATGTAAAACGGTTTTATTCATAAATAATGACACCCTTTCCAAATTATAACTATTTTAATTATATGATAAAAAGAAACGTTTTTCATTGTTATTAAGAATATTCTATTTATTTATCAGGAGAATATTTCCAAGGTTGTCCGTATAAGCTAAAATAAAGTATAAATACTATTGTTATTTTTAAGTGATATATAAAATGAGATAAGCGATAAGGATGATGTATATGTGGCGAAAGCTTACCATTGTGGTAGTGTTGCTTTGTTTAGCGAGCTATACAGTTTATGAACAGCTCGGAAAGAATGAGAAACAAGTAAGGGAAGAACCAGTGAAAAGCGAAGCGGCGATGAAAGAAGTCATTGCAAAAAATGGGATTGAGGTAGGCAAGATTGCACCGGATTTTGAGTTATCAAAATTAGATGGCACAAAAGTAAAATTATCGGATTTTAAGGGGAAGAAAGTTATTTTAAATTTCTGGGCAACGTGGTGTGGACCTTGTCAGCAAGAAATGCCGGATATGGAAGCTTTCTATAAGAAGTATAAAGATGATGTAGAAATCCTTGCTGTAAATTATACGGTTTCTGAAGGTGCTAACGGAGAAGAAAAAGTGAAAAAGTTTGCGGAAGAGAAAGGAATTACTTTTCCTATTTTATTGGATAAAGATATAACTGTTACAACGACATATAAAGTAATCACCATTCCAACTTCTTATTTTGTGGATACAAAAGGTGTAATTCAAGATAAATTTATCGGGCCGATGACACAAAAAGAGATGGAGAAGAGAATTGCGAAAATAAAATAATGCTAAGGAGACAGAGACGGTGAGAGACCATTTCTGTCTTTTCTTTTTCATTAAGCAGCTTGTTCGTGATATGATGAAAGAAATTTTATCGAAAATAATGATGAGGGGCGTATATTGTGGGGAATCTACTATTGACAGGAGACTATGTTGTTATTGATTTTGAAACGACAGGATTTAATCCATATAATGATAGAATTATTCAAGTGGCAGCGGTAAGGTACCGTAATCACGAGTTGGCTGATCAATTTGTTTCTTTTGTAAATCCAGAGAGGTTTATTCCTAGTCGGATTACGAGCTTAACTGGGATTACAAATTATCGGGTTTCGGATGCTCCAACGATTCATGAAGTTTTGCCATTATTTTTAGCGTTTTTAGGTGACGACACAATCATTGCGCATAATGCGTCATTTGATATGCGTTTTTTAAAGAGTAATGCAAATATGCTTAGATTGCCAGAACCTAATAATATGGTAATTGATACTGTGTTTTTAGCGAAAAAATATATGAAGTATGCGCCGAATTATAAGCTAGAAACTTTAAAAAGAATGCTTGGGATTCGTTTAAGTTCCCATAATGCACTTGATGATTGTATTACATGTGCAGCCGTATATCAAAAGTGTGCTGTTATTCAAGAAGAAGGACAAAAGAAAACGAAAAAAGATAAGATTGAAGAAGATGCAGTGTATACATTAATAAAAGAAATGCTTGTGAAGCATAATCGCGATATAGAATGGATTCGTAATGTGAGTGTTGGAAGTTATCTAGATATAAAGGCTTTTTATCCGATTATAAGGGTGAAGGTAAAAGGGCGAAAAAAATATGTTTTAACTGAAAAGACAGAACAAGAAATATTAGGGATATATCCTACTTTAAAATGTGAGCCGGCTTTAAAAAGTGAAATAGGGACAACTAGAATTATGATTGAAAGCATAGAGGACTTTACAAAATTAGAAAATTATATTTTAGAGAGTTATGATGCAGTCATGCAAGCGCTGAATGAGTACAAAGAAATGAAAGATAATGCGGATGAAGAAATTAAAAAGTATTTAAGTATAACGAAATGATAAAGTAAAACTTTAATCAGTGGGGAAATTCTTCATCTCCTACTTAAGTTGTTTCATTTTGCTGAATTTTGAGAGGATATTACTTGTTTGTGAATAGCAGGATAAAATGCTTGGAAATCCATTAGTTGTTTAAGAACAGCTAATGGACTTTTTTGTTAACAAAAGACTTTTCTTTGACAAAACATAAAATTTTCTTACAAATCTGATTAAAGAGTTTTTCATTTGCTCATACTAACTATAGTAAGAAAGAGAAGGAGAAAGGATGAGCAGCATGAGAAGAAATCGTCGAAGAACGTTTGAAGAACTTGTGAAGGAAAATAAGCGGCAACTACTAAACGATCGTGATGCAATTGAACGGATTGAGGAACGAATCGAGAAGCGTTATGAAATGCAATTTTTTAAGCAGGCTGAATAATTCTTATCACTAGTATGATACTAGTGATAAGGAGGCGATAAGAATGGGAAATCCAAAGAAGAATTCCAAAGATTTTACACCAGATCATATTGGAACACAGTCGAAAAAAGCCGGTGGAAACAAAGGGAAGCAAATGCAAGACCAAACAGGGAAACAACCGATTGTTGATAACGGTTAAAAAAGGAGAATGTTTTCATTCTCCTTTTTTATGTGCATACATAATCTAATTCGTTTTTGGAAAACTAACATGGTATGTATATTTCAACTAGGAGGGAAATCGTATGACAGAGCAATATAAAGCGAATCCAGATGATAGAAGTGATAATGTAGAAAAACTACAAGAAATGGTACAAAATACGATTGATAACTTTAATGAGGCAAAAGAAACTGCAGAGGTTTCGAATGAAAAAGATCGCACTGCAATTGAAGCGAAAAATCAACGCCGTTTAGAAAGTATTGATTCATTGAAAAGTGAAATAAAAGATGAATCTGAATATGATGCGTAAAAAAGGCTGACAGTTGTCAGCCTTTTTTTGTAATCGAGAAATTTTCCACAAGTAAACGCCAATTTTGCGGGAAAGGAAGCCCGATTTTCCAATAGCTAATCCCGCGAATGCCTTGTTCTTTTACTAAATTAAACTTACTCTGAACAGACCTGGCATCTTCAAACCATACTTCATGCTGTACACCATTTTCATCAAAGTAATTAAAGTGTGGTGCTTGTGCTGAAAAATCATAACGAATTGGAACATTATATTTACGAGCAAGTGCAACGGCTGCGACAGAGCTAATTGCTTTTGCTGGTGGATTTCCTTCTTTAAAGGGAAGCTTCCAGTCAAATCCATATAAATTTTGTCCCATCATAATTTTTCGCGGGGGCATTTGAGATTTTGCATATTGGATTACCTGTTTTACAGGGCCAATAGGAGAAACTGCCATGGGTGGTCCACCTTGCCATCCCCAGTCATATGTCATAATCACGACAAAATCAACAATTTCCCCCTGGGCTTTGTAATCGTGTGCTTCGAAAAATTTTCCTTTTTGCTTCGAACTTGTTTTTGGAACAAGTGTTGTGCTTAACGTATATCCTTCAGGTAGTCGTGTTTTTACATTTCGTAAAAATCGGTTATATGCTTCGCGATCTTCGGGTGCAACATTTTCAAAGTCAAAATGAATATCACGCATATTATATTTTTTAGCTGTTTGGAGGATATTTGTAATGAATTTATTTTGAATAGTAGCGTTTCTTAGAAGAACAGAGGCTAATTCAGCGCTAAAATTTCCATTTTCAATATTTGTAATAACGAGCATTGGGATTGTTTGACCTTGCACTGCAATTTGAGCAATTCTTGCGGTTTCAGTCGGCTCTTTTAACGTTCCATCACGCAATGCTTCAAAGCTAAAGTAAGCTAAATATGTGAGATAAGGATTGATGGCCCGCGTAGCATTCACTAAACTTTCTTTAATTGGAATGGTAGAAGGTTGTAAGTAGGCAATAGATTCTATCGTTCGTTTAGAGCCCTTTGGTACATATAGTTGTTGACCAACATGAAGAATGGATTTTAATGATAGATTGTTAACTTTTGCTAAGCTAGCAAGAGGAACGTTATATGTTTGAGAAATTCGATAAAGACTGTCTCCGGGTTGTACATAATAATTATTACCTCTCGTATTTACAATCAGTGCCTGACCGACAACAAGTGTCTCAGCTGGATTAAGTCCGTTGTCTTTTACAATTTCTTCGGGCGTAGTGCCATATTTTGACGCTAAGCTATATACGCTATCACCACTACGAACGGTTACAATTTGAATCATATATTCGCTCCTTTCAGTTAAAAAGATCCACCGTTTCTATTTTATTTTTGATTTCACTGTATTATGATTAAATGTATGTGAGGAAACAGAAGTGAGAAGGAGATAAAGATATGTTTGTAGCAGAACACGAAATTGAGATCCGCTATGCGGAAACAGATCAAATGGGCGTTGTTTACCATTCAAATTATTTAGTATGGCTTGAATTAGGGCGTACAAAATTGATACAAGAATTAGGATTTTCATATATTGAAATGGAGAAAGAAGGGGTTATTTCTCCCGTATTAGATTTGCAAATTTCATATCGGAAAGCAATGCGTTATGGAGAGAAAGCAATTGTGAAAACATGGATTGATTCAGTTAGTCCCCTTCGCGTTATATATGGATATGAAATTTATAACGGTGATGGAGATCTTTGTATTACAGCTACAACAACAAATATTTGTGCGAAAAAAGAAGGTTTTCGTCCTGTGTCCTTTAAGAAACTATATCCAGAGTGGTATGCGAAATATGAGGAAATTAAGAAAAAATAAAAAAGCGTGGCAAAAGCCACGCTTTTTTATTTTTCGTAATTAAATTGAGGGAAGTCATCACCGTCGTTAAAGGTAACGGATAAGTCATGTCCATCAAAGAACCATTCATCATCACCTTCAACGAAGAAAGTAATGCCGTCTTCTTGAATTTGAACAGCAGGATGTGCAGGATCGTCTTTACGGATTCCTAAAGAAAGTCCTTTTTGAACAGTACTGCAACCGCCATATTGTACGAAAAAGCGAAGTGTATCGCCAGATTGTAAGTTTAATTCATCTTTATACCAATTTACTGCTTCTTTTGTTACGGAAAGATTCATGTATAGTTCCTCCAAGTTATGTTGCCTTTTCTTTAGTATAAAAAATAACGCAAAAAGACGCTATTAATATGCTTTGCGTTTTCTTTTTGCGTTATGTGGGTCACAACCTTACTTTTGTTTCTTTGTCAAATTTGCTTTTGGTTCAGTTTTATTTATAATTCGTCCAATATTTGCACGGTGTCTATAAATAACCATACCAGCTAATAAACACATCGCAACAATGAAGATTTTATCCCCGTCAATAATTGATGCAATAACAGCTACGATAGCTGTTACCATAGAAGAAAGCGATACGTATCTCGTTGTAAATAGAAGGGTGAAAAAGATAACAGCTAATATTGCAAAAATAACTGGCGCATAGCATAAGAGTACTCCAGCAGAAGTTGCAACTGCTTTTCCGCCGCGGAATTTTGCAAAGATTGGGTATACATGTCCAAGAACTGCAGCTAATCCAAACCAAAGGGGATGGATATCTAAGGCGAAAATTAACGGCAGAGCTGTCGCTAACGTTCCCTTTAAAATGTCAGCAATTGTAACGATAAAACCTGCTTTTTTCCCTAGCGTCCGAAATGTATTCGTTCCTCCTAAATTACCGCTACCATGCTCGCGAATGTCGATTCCGTAACCAATTTTTCCAACAACAAGTGCAAATGGAATCGAGCCAAGTAAATAGGCAACGATAAATAAAAGATATGTAATAAGCATAAGTTCAGTCTCCTTTATTCAAATGTGTTGATAAAGGGTAAAAAGAGTTTTTCCCATATATTGTACCATACATTTGTAAAGAGCACATTTCTTTTTTGTAAATGAAAAATTCAAAGTTTCTTAAAAAAACTTTCACAAGAATGTTACATTTCTCACAGATCTACTATAACTATATGTTGTATCATTTTGTTAGTGAATTAACAAGATGTTGTTGGAGGTTTGAAAAATGATGAAACAAAGTGCATGTGGAGAAGAGTTAATGAAGATTTTTGAAACAATTGTCCACGGGAATGAGCAAGATTTAATGCAAGAAAATGCAAATGTTGATGGGCGGTCTCCTATGGGGATGATGGGAACATTTGCATCTGAGAGTGCAAAATATTATGCAATGGAACACTTACTTTCTGAACAAGTAAAAAAAGCAATAGATCAAAATATATTATACCCACATGATTTAGATTTTTATGCGACAGGTACAACAACATGTTCGCAGATTCCTTTAGCGCAAATGCTTGAAAAAGGATTTCATACCGGGCATGGGCATATGAGGCAACCACAAGATATTAAAAGTGCATTGGCACTTTCTTCGATTATTTTCCAAGCGAATCAAAACATGCAGCACGGTGGTCAATCAGCTGCGTTATTTGACATTGATTTAGCACCGTATGTGAGAAAAACATTCGAGAAAAATAAGAAAAGATTAGAAACGTATCCGTTAACAAAAGAGCAAGTAGAAGAGTTTGCGTGGAAAGAAACAGAGAATGATACGTATCAAGCTTGTGAAGCTTTTATTCATAATTCCAATAGTATGCATAGCAGAGGTGGTGGGCAAGTTCCGTTTATTTCTATTAACTACGGAACGGACACGTCGAAAGAAGGAAGATTGTTAATTAGACAATTATTACGGGCGACGCAAGCTGGATTAGGAAAAGGTGAAACACCCATTTTCCCTATTCAAATCTTTAAACTAAAAAAAGGTGTGAATTTTGAAGAAAGTGATCCGAACTATGATTTATTTGAATTGGCGTTAGAGACGACAGCAGAACGATTATTCCCGAACTTTTCATTTTTAGATGCGCCATTTAATGCAGTTCATTATGATGGTCGCCCAGAAAGCGAAGTATGTTATATGGGCTGTCGTACGCGTGTTATGTCTAATATTCATGGGGAAGAGACCGCGATTGGAAGAGGGAATTTATCGTTTACTTCTATTAACTTAGTAAAATTAGCATTGATTAGCGGTTCAAAAGAAGCATTTTTTGAAGCTTTAAATTATTATATAGATCTTGGTATTCGTCAACTATTAGAAAGATTTGCTTACCAATGTACGAAAAAGGCAAGAGATTTTCACTTTTTATATTCGCAAGGAGTATGGCGGGGTGGAGAAAAACTGCATCCTGAAGATTCTGTTGCTGAGATTTTAAAACAAGGAACATTAAGTATTGGTTTTATTGGCCTTGCAGAATGTTTAGTTGTTTTAACAGGAAAACATCATGGAGAAGATAAAGAATCATGGAATCTTGGATATGAGATTGTTACCTTTATGAGACAGAAAATGGATGCAGAAACGGAAGAACATCAGTTGAATTTCTCTTTAATTGCAACGCCTGCAGAAGGACTATCAGGTAAGTTTGTTAAAAAAGATCGAGAAGAATTTGGAATGATTAGCGGTGTAACAAATCATAATTATTATACAAATTCATTTCATATTCCGGTGTATTATAACATCCAAGCGATAGATAAAATACGTTTAGAAGGGCCATTTCATACGCTTTGTAATGGCGGACATATAACGTATATTGAATTAGATGGAGCGGCGGTTCATAACCAAAAAGCATTAAAACAAATTGTGCAGGCAATGGCAGAGTATGGAGTCGGATATGGCTCCATTAATCACCCTGTGGATCGTTGTAAATGCTGTGGCTATCATGGTGTCATCAAAAATGAATGTCCAAGTTGTGGAAACGAGGATGAGAATGATATCGAAAGAATTCGCCGTATAACAGGATATCTTGTAGGTGATATGTCTAAATGGAATAGTGCAAAGCGCAGTGAAGAAGCGGATCGGGTGAAACATAAATGAGAGTAATGAATATTATTCATGATAGTGTAGTAGATGGTGACGGATTGCGGACAGTCGTGTTTTTTGCGGGCTGTCCGCATCGTTGTTTAGGATGTCATAATCCTAAGTCATGGAATATTTGTAATGGAACTGAAATGACCGTAGAAGAAATTGTGAAAGAGATTGCCAAAAACCCGCTTACTGATGTAACATTTTCAGGTGGAGATCCATTTTTTCAAGCTGCTGAAGTGAAGAAGGTAGCAAATGCGGTGAAGGCTTTGAAAAAAAACTTATGGATTTACACAGGTTATACATTAGAAGAGATACAGAGTTCTCAAAATAATGATATGATAGAGTTGTTACACTATGGGGATGTTCTGGTCGATGGAAGGTTTGAACTTCAAAAAAGAGACTTGACACTTCCGTTTCGCGGAAGCTCCAATCAACGTATTATTCGATTGAAAGAGTAAAAAGGCGGGATAGGTCAGATGAACAAAACAGTATTACTTGTTGAAGACGAAAGAAGGCTACGCGAAATTGTTAGTGATTATTTTCGCAATGAAGGTTTTGAAGTGATAGAAGCTGAAGATGGAAAACAAGCGTTAGAATTATTTGCTGAACATACAATTGATTTAATTATGTTAGATATCATGTTGCCAGAGATAGATGGTTGGTCTGTTTGTCGTCGTATTAGAAAAGAGTCAGCGGTACCAATTATTATGCTTACAGCTCGTTCTGACGAAGATGATACATTGTTAGGTTTTGAACTTGGGGCTGATGAATATGTAACAAAGCCTTTTAGTCCTAAAGTACTAGTAGCTAGGGCGAAAACTTTATTAAAGCGTGCTGATGGGGCAGTAGGCGTTGCAGAAGAGAATGCACTTTCTATGGCTGGAATCGATGTGAATCGTCTTTCGCGTACGGTATCGGTAAACGGAGAAGAAATTATATTAACGCATAAAGAATTTGAACTTCTTGTTTATTTAATGGAGAATAAAGGAATCGTATTATCACGCCAGCATTTATTAGATCAACTTTGGGGATATGATTATTATGGTGATGATCGTACTGTAGATACACATATAAAAAAATTGCGAAATAAGTTAGGGGATAAAGCGAAACATATCGGAACTGTTATTCGAGTTGGATATAAGTTTGAGGAATAGTTTTTAAATACTATGTAATAGAAAAAACGATAGAAAAGCTTTCCTTTTGGTTGGAAGAGAGAATCCGCCCATGGATAGAAGCGGTCAGTACCTTTTTTAGCCCCATGCCGAGTGAAAACAGAGGGAGAAAACGAGTGGAGATCTCTTTTTGTTTTCGTAGCAGCAACTTATAGGTTGAAAATATAGTACATTTACACTCTCTTTTGTAGATGGAAATGTACAAATTACAGATTTTTTGTCTACAATAATGAATAAAAGTATTTTTTTAATTGGATTTCACGATGAGTTCACAAGAAGGACACAAAATGTGACTATACTGAAAATACGAATTCAGCAGAGAGGGGATATCAATTATGGGATATTATGACGGACCAAATATGAATGAAGAGCATAGTGAAACGAGAGAAGTAAAAAAATCAGGTAGTAAAAAAGGTTACTTTTTTACAGGTTTAGTTGGAGCAGTTATCGGAGCTGTTTCCATTAGTTTTGCAGCACCGTATATGCCATGGACAAATGGGAATGGGACGGCGTTAACTTCTAATTCAAAAGTAGAGGGAACTGTGGTTCCTGTTGCAAATAAAGTAAAGGGTGAAACAGATTTACCTGGTATGATTGAAGGGGCGAAAGAAGTAGTTGTAGGTGTTATCAATATGCAACAGAACATAGATCCATTTGCAATGGAGCAAGCAGGGCAGGAACAAACAGCTGGAACAGGATCTGGTGTAATTTATAAAAAAGCTGGGAATAAAGCTCTCATTGTAACAAATAATCATGTAGTAGACGGAGCAAACAAACTGGCAGTGAAACTAAGTGATGGTAAAACAGTAGATGCAAAATTAGTTGGGAAAGATCCATGGTTAGATTTAGCTGTTGTAGAGATTGATGGATCTAATATTAATAAAGTAGCCACACTTGGTGATTCCAGTAAAATTCGCGCTGGTGAATCGGCTATTGCAATTGGGAATCCATTAGGTTTTGATGGTAGTGTAACAGAAGGGATTATTAGTAGTAAAGAACGCGAAATTCCAGTGGATATTAATGGTGACAAACAGCCGGATTGGCAAGCACAAGTGATTCAAACAGATGCAGCAATTAACCCAGGGAACAGTGGTGGCGCATTATTCAATCAAAATGGTCAAGTCATCGGTATTAACTCTAGTAAGATTGCACAGCAAGAAGTAGAGGGTATTGGCTTTGCTATCCCAATTAATGTGGCAAAACCAGTCATTGAATCTCTTGAAAAAGATGGAACAGTAAAACGTCCAGCGATGGGAGTAGGAGTTGCATCTCTTGAGGATTACCCACCGTATGCATTAGGACAATTAAAATTACCAAAAGATGTTACAAAGGGTGTTCTCTTAAGCAAAATTTATCCCGTCTCACCAGCTGAAAAAGCAGGACTTCAGCAGTATGACGTTGTTGTAGCATTAGATGGCCAAACAGTAGAAAACTCACTTCAATTCCGTAAATATTTATATGAAAAGAAAAAAGTCGGCGATAAAATTGAAGTAACATTCTATCGAAATGGTGAAAAAATGACGAAAACAGCTACTTTAGCAGATAACTCTTCTGCTAAGAATTAATAAAGAAAGTCTCTTTCGTATTGAAAGAGACTTTCTTTATCGGCTATACTAAAAGAATAGGAGGGATTTAATATGACAATTGAAAACCCAACTCGTACGGAAATTGGTGAAGTATTGAAAAATAGCAAAACAATTGCGGTTGTTGGATTATCTAACAAACCAGAACGCACATCCTATATGGTTTCAAAAGCAATGCAGGATGCAGGGTATCGTATTCTCCCAGTAAACCCAGTCGTAGATGAGGTACTGGGAGAAAAAGCTGTTCCGTCATTAAAAGACATTAAGGAGCATGTCGATATCGTAAATGTATTCCGTCGTTCTGAATTTTTAATGGACGTCGCAAAGGAATTTGTGGAGATTGATGCGGATGTTTTTTGGGCACAATTAGGAGTACAAGATGAAGATACATATAAATTTTTAAAGGAAAAGGGATATACTGTTATTATGGATCGTTGTATAAAAGTAGAACATGCAATGACGAGGTAGTATAGACATTGTAAACGAAAGATCGATTCAGCTCGGGGGAATACTTGAAGACTGGGTAGATGAACGAGGTGTTCATCATGAGATTTTTTAAAGGCTGTTTTTGGGGATTGCTACTTGTTATCCCATTTTGGATAATTGTCATTTGGTTAATTGCCAAATGGTGGAGTGTGTAATTGGAATGCATATCCATTTTTCGTTGACAAACGATTATTTTTCTGAAATAGTAGCCTAGAGGAATCCTTGTGAAAAAACAAGGATTTTTCTATTGAAAATAGTATATAAAAGACATAACATAACTTGCCAAAAGGATGGTTAAGGCGTTATTCTATAATAGAAACATATGTTCTGATTTGATTAGGAAAGGGGCAAGGAGTTTGGCAAAGCATCAGTTTCAATATAATGAAGATGCCATTCAAGTGCTTGAAGGTCTTGAAGCCGTTCGAAAACGCCCGGGTATGTATATCGGGAGCACGGACAGCCGTGGATTGCATCATTTAGTATACGAAATAGTAGATAACTCAGTTGATGAAGCATTAGCGGGGTTTGGCGACGAAATTTCTGTCGTAATACATAAGGATAATAGTATTAGTGTTATTGATAAAGGGCGTGGGATGCCTACGGGAATGCATAAACTTGGAAAACCTACACCTGAAGTGATTTTAACTGTACTTCATGCAGGGGGGAAGTTTGGACAAGGAGGTTATAAAACGAGTGGCGGTTTACACGGTGTTGGTGCATCTGTTGTAAATGCATTATCAGAATGGCTCGTTGTAACCATTAAACGCGATGGGTATATATATGAACAACGTTTTGAAAATGGTGGTGTTCCTGCAACGACACTAGAGAAAATTGGAAAAACAAAACAATCTGGAACAACGATGCATTTTAAACCAGATCCATCAATTTTCAGTACAACAAATTATAATTATGAAACGTTATGTGAGAGATTACGTGAATCTGCATTTCTGTTAAAAGGTATGAAAATCACTATAAGAGATGAACGAAATGATTTAGAAGATGTTTTTCATTATGAAACAGGAATTGAAGCATTTGTTTCTTACTTAAACGAAGAAAAGGACTCTATACATCCAGTTGTTTACTTCACTGGTGAACAAAATGGGATTGAAGCAGAACTTGCATTTCAATTTAACGATGGCTATTCAGAAAATATTCTTTCATTCGTAAACAATGTACGTACGAAAGATGGGGGGACACATGAGGCAGGATTTAAAACAGCGATGACACGTGTCTTTAATGAATATGCTCGTAAAGTCTCTTTGCTAAAAGAAAAAGATAAAAACCTAGAAGGTACAGATATTCGCGAAGGGTTAGCGGCGATTGTTTCTGTACGTGTACCGGAGGATTTATTGCAATTTGAAGGTCAAACAAAAGGTAAGCTTGGTACAAGTGAAGGACGTTCATCTGTCGATGCAATTGTTTCGGAACATTTAGCATACTTTTTAGAAGAAAATCCAGATGTAGCAACACTTCTTGTGAGAAAAGCAATTAAAGCAGCACAAGCCCGTGAAGCAGCGCGTAAGGCTAGAGAAGAAGCTCGTACTGGTAAGAAGAAAAAACGTTCAGAAGGAACGTTGAGCGGGAAGTTAACACCTGCGCAATCACGTAATCCACAGAAGAACGAACTATATTTAGTAGAGGGTGACTCTGCTGGTGGCTCTGCAAAGCAAGGGCGTGATCGCCGTTTCCAAGCTGTCTTGCCACTGCGAGGTAAAGTCATTAACACGGAAAAAGCAAAGCTTGCTGATATTTTCAAAAATGAAGAAATCAATACAATTATTTATGCAATTGGTGGCGGCGTTGGAAATGAATTTACTGTCGAAGATATCAACTATGATAAAGTCGTAATTATGACCGATGCTGATACGGATGGCGCACATATTCAAGTGTTACTACTTACGTTTTTCTACCGTTATATGAAGCCGTTAATTGAAGCTGGTAAAGTATTTATTGCTCTTCCACCTTTATATAAAGTAAGTAAAGGAAAAGGGAAAAGCGAAGTCATTGAATATGCATGGTCAGATGAAGAATTAGATGGCGTAACGAAAAAGGTCGGTAAAGGATATATGTTGCAGCGCTATAAAGGTCTTGGCGAAATGAACGCGGATCAATTATGGGAAACAACAATGAATCCAGAAACGCGTACGCTAATTCGCGTAAAAATTGATGATGCAGCAAGAGCAGAACGCCGCGTGACGACATTGATGGGTGATAAAGTAGAACCACGTCGGAAATGGATTGAGCGTAATGTACAGTTTGGTATGCAAGAAGAAGGTAATATTTTAGAGAATGAAATGATTATGGAGACGGAGGTGGAATAACATGCAGGCAGAGAAGTTTCATGACCTCCCGCTTGAAGACGTGTTAGGTGACCGCTTTGCACGTTATAGTAAATATATTATTCAAGATCGCGCGCTACCAGATGCTCGTGATGGTTTAAAGCCAGTACAACGTCGGATTTTATATTCAATGTATGTAGAAGGAAACGTACATGATAAACCATTTCGTAAATCAGCTAAAACAGTTGGTAATGTTATTGGTAACTATCATCCACACGGTGATTCTTCTGTATATGAAGCGATGGTACGTTTAAGCCAAGATTGGAAAGTACGTAACGTATTAGTTGAAATGCACGGAAATAATGGTAGTGTCGACGGTGATCCAGCGGCAGCAATGCGTTATACAGAAGCTCGTTTATCGCCAATTGCATCTGAGTTACTCCGTGATATTGATAAAGAGACAGTAGAATTTGTATCAAACTTTGACGATACAAGTGAAGAACCTGTTGTATTACCAGCAATGTTCCCGAATTTATTGGTAAACGGTTCAACAGGGATTTCAGCTGGATATGCAACAGAAATTCCACCGCATCACCTTGGAGAAGTAATTGATGCAACAATGATGCGTATCGATAAGCCAAATAGTTCCGTAGATGATTTATTAACAGTTATAAAAGGACCTGATTTCCCAACAGGTGGCATTATTCAAGGGCTTGATGGAATTAAAAAAGCATATGAAACAGGAAAAGGGAAAATCATCATTCGTGGAAAAGCGGAAGTTGAAACAATTCGCGGTGGCAAACAGCAAATTGTCATTACAGAAATTCCATACGAAGTCAATAAAGCAAACCTTGTAAAGAAAATGGATGAACTACGTCTAGATAAAAAGCTAGATGGAATTGCGGAAGTACGTGATGAGACAGATCGTACAGGTCTTCGTATTGTTGTGGAACTAAAAAAAGAAGCAAACGCAGAAGGTATTTTAAATTACTTATATAAAAATACTGATTTACAAGTTCCATATAACTTCAATATGGTGGCTATAAATAATCGTCGTCCAACATTAATGACGTTACCCAAGATTTTAGATGCGTACATTGGGCATCAAAAAGAAGTTGTTACACGTCGTTCGGAATATGAGTTGCGAAAAGCTGAAAATCGTCAACATATTGTGGCAGGTTTAATGAAAGCATTATCGATTTTAGATGAGGTAATTGAAACAATTCGAGCATCTAAAGATAAGCGTAATGCAAAAGATAATTTAAGTGCAAAATTTGGATTCACAGAAGCGCAGGCAGAAGCAATTGTATCCTTGCAACTGTATCGTTTAACAAATACAGATATTAAAGCACTAGAAAAAGAAGCGGAAGAACTAGAGAAGAAAATTACAGAATTACAAGCGATTTTACAAAGTGAGAAAAAGCTCCTTCAGGTCATTAAAGCAGATCTAAAGAGAGTAAAGAAAACGTATAGCGATAATCGCCGTGCTGTTATTGAAGAGGAAATTGAAGAAATTAAAATTGATGTGGAAGTTATGATTCCACAGGAGGATGTCATCGTTACTGTAACGAAAGAAGGTTATGTGAAGCGAACTGGTTGGCGCTCACATAATGCATCGAACGGGAAAGACTTCGGTATGAAAGAGGGCGACATCTTACTCGAGCGTTTCGATACAAATACAACAGAAATAGTTCTCTTATTTACGAATAAAGGAAATTATATTTATCTTCCAGTATACGAAATGCCGGACATTCGTTGGAAAGATTTAGGTCAGCATGTGGCAAATATCGTTTCACTTGATAGGGACGAGACATTAATTTGGGCAACCGTTGTACCGAATTTCGAGGAAGAAAAGCGATTTATTGTGTTTGTTACACGAAATGGTATGATTAAGAAAACGGAATTAAATCAGTATAAAGTTCAGCGCTATTCAAGAGCGTTTGTAGCCGTAAACTTGAAAAAAGATGATGAAGTTGTCGATATCTTCGCAACAGATGGAACAAGTGATATTGTTCTTGCAACACATGGTGCATATGCACTTATTTTTAATGAAGAAGAAGTAAGCCCAGTTGGTGTAAGAGCAGCTGGGGTAAAAGGGATTAATTTAAAAGAAGATGATTATGTTGCTTCTGGTAGACCGTTAAATAGTGAAAAAGATCAATTGATTCTCGTAACGCAGCGCGGTGCAGTTAAGCGATTAAAAGCTTCCGAAATTGAGAAATCAACAAGGGCGAAGCGAGGCCTTGTTATCTTCAAAGAGTTAAAACGTAATCCGTACCGCATTGTCGGTATTGAAATTGTTCGTGATGATGAACTTGTTTATATGAAAACAGAAAAACAGATTGTAGAAGAAATAGATCCAAAAGCATTTCGTAATAAAGACCGGTATAGTAACGGTAGTTTAGTACTAGATGTTACTGATACGGGTGAAGTGGTTGAGACGTGGACGAAGAAACGGATAGAGTGAATAAACGATAGTAAGTATTTCAATTAAATATACTTATCTTATTAGTGAAACCCATGTTCTATATAGAACATGGGTTTCTTGGAGTAGTAGGGCTTTAAATTCACCACTATTCTAATTCTTTTTAGTTTTTTCATGAAAGTAAACCAAAAAGAATTAGGATGAAAAATAAGGGGGATTATGTATTGATAGAAACGGGGGACAGTACGTCATCATCATATTAAGACGATAAGAAACTCTCGAAAATATATTGTTTCAAGTTATAATCCTTTGTTAAAATCTTATACTGTGCGAAGCACAAAAAAGCACTATTCTTTCTGTGAAAATATACAGAAAGAATAGTGCTTTTTTATATTATTTTTAAAATCCCTGTTGCACGCAATAAATATCTTTAATTTTAGCTATAATCTCATCAACAGCGTATAAAATTTCTTCTTCACTTAAATATGGACTAATGGATATACGAATAGAACTATTGGCTTCTTCTTTGGATAATCCAATCTCTTGTAATACATATGACGGTTCTAAACTGTTTGAATTACAAGCAGATCCTGAAGAAATAGAAACAGTTCTCATACCTGCTATAAGTGTTTCTGAACTAATATTTGGGATCATTATATTTATGATATGAGGTATGCTATTTTCCATACATACATTTATGCGAGAAAGGGGTATTTCTTGTTGAATTTGATTTATAACAATTGTTCTTAATTTCAGTGCTTTTTCATAATTCTCTTTTAGTTCTAATATAGCTATATCACTAGCTACGCCCATGCCAGCTATTAGTGAAGTGGGTAATGTTCCACTCCGTAAATATGTTTGTTCACCACCAAACAATAAAGGACGAAAATATTCCTGTTTGTGCTGGTTTACATATAAAATGCCTATACCTTTTGGTCCGTAAATTTTATGTCCAGATAAAGATAAAGCATCTATGTCCAATTTTTTCACATCTATTGGTATTTTTCCAAAAGCTTGAACAGCATCTACATGTATCAATGTTTTATATTTTCTGCATAAAGCAGAAATCTCATTGATTGGTTGAATTGTTCCCACCTCAGAATTAACATATGCAAAACTAACAACTCTTGTATCATCATCTAATAAGCGACTCAATGAATCTAAGCAAATGGTTCCATCACGTTTAATGTCCACATATTTTACGATAATACCTCTTCTTTGTAACTCTTTTCCAACCTCTAAAATCGATTTATGGTCTATAGGTGAGAGAATTACATTTACGGGTTCTTTTTCATGATAATCAATTGCTCCTAACAACGCCAAGTTGTTACTTTCTGTTGCACCCGAAGTAAATATTATTTCTTCTTTATGAGCACCAATAGAAATTGCAATCTTACTTTTCGCTTGATACACCGCATACTGTGCTTTTTTTCCCATCACATGCTGAGATGAAGGGTTTGCAAATTCTGTTTTCATGTACTTTTCTACAACTTCGATCACTTTATTATGACATGGAGTAGTAGCAGCATAATCTAAGTACACCTGTCTCATAAGCATTGCCCTCCTTTATCACGAAGAAAACACAGAGAAATTAACGGTTTTTTCATAGATTTCTTCTTTTGACATTTCGCCACTTCCACCAGGATCCGCAACAATCACTTTCATCCCTGTTAAATTATATAGATTAAGAGCGATTTCAATACCTGTACGTACAGGTTGGTAACACTCTCCAGGTGCGAATAATAACAATGCTCTATAACCTGCCTTATGTACCTCAGCTATCATTTCTGTAATTTCTCCTGCACATCCAGTTACACCACAACTAATTAATGTTTTATAATTTCCATCCTCATCTACAAATGATACTTCGGATTGATTTTCTCGATCGTTTAACATTCTCTTTTCTAATTTTCCTTCTTTTACTAGTTTACTAGCGCTTTTTTGAAATCTATATTTAAGCCAAGTTTCAGGGAAAAAAATCGGATTTTTTCGGTTAGACAAGATACTCTGTTGATTAAAGTATTTACTCTTTTCTAAACTTGTAACGTAAGCTTCTGGAATTTCTGTATATCTCTCGTAAAACTCTTTGCGAAGATCACTAACATTTGCATTTGTAGATGGAACGTATTGCCAATCATTAATTAACAATAGGTATTTAATGTCTTTAAATTGTTCATAAAATTGCTCGCCTAATTGAATTCCGATATTCCAAGTGTATAAAGGGAATATACCTACCCTACGTGAAATCCTCTCTTTCATCATATCTGTTTTCTGTTCTTCGATAATTCCAGGAGTTAAGCTATTTGTTTCTTCATTAAAAAAGAGCATAAAATGCCCTGACATAATTACTAATTCTTCTTGAGTAGTATTTTTTAATTCTTCACTGATTAACTTGATCATTTCTTCTTCTGATGCAACTAATTGATGAATTCCTTTCTTTTTTACATTCATTGAATTCGACATAAGTTACCTCCTTAAAATGTATGGAGGCAGTGCTTGGATTTGAACCAAGGAATTAGGTTTTGCAGACCTATGCCTTACCACTTGGCGACACTGCCATCATATAAAGTTTAGATACTAATTTGAAACTTGTTTATCATGTTGTTCATAGTATCATCCTTAAAAAATAACCGTCAATAATATTCTGAATATAATTATTTTTCTCAACATCAAAATGAATCCCTAGAAAATTTATTGAAAATATAAGCATTCAAATAAAATAAAGAGATATACAAGATATTTTAAAATAATAGTGTTTTTGAAGAATAAGAAACATAGCCATAAAAAACTTTTTTTTAGTCTATGGTTGATTATTCGGTATAAATTTCTCAAAAGATAATCAATTTTTTATTTTGCAAATATAAGATGCTACATGCTATTGTTAGTTATGATTTTTAGAAATTCTTGTTTTCTAAAAGAGCTGATTCATTATAAACGAGTTTTCAGCCAAAGGGTAATTAACCATGAAATCATCATACATACAAGATCTTTCAACTCATAAAGGCTTAAGAGCTTATGCTATGTAACCAGTTGAATATCAAAATAATAACAAGCAACATGCTAAATAAAGCTATTAATACTAACAATTTAGTGAGAAAGGAATCCAATATGTCCAAACAAACAATTGCTTATATTCAAATGTCATTTGCAATGGTTGCAATTGGAAGCTTCGTTATTGTTAATAAGTACATTATTAAAGAACTTCCTATATTTATTGCTTCTGAGCTTAGATTACTAATTGCTTGCTTAATATTACTTCCTTTATTTTTATATAAAGGTGAAAAAATGCCTAAACTAGTAAAAAAGGATTACATCATATTTTTTCTTCAAAGTTTTATAGGGGTGTTTTTATTTAGTGTTTGCACATTATATGGTTTAAGACAAACAACAGCTTTAGATAGCGGCATTATTATGAGTTGTACGCCTGCAATAATGGCTTTAATCTCTTATTATTTTCTAAAAGAAAGATTAGGAATGAATAAAATAGGAGGGATTCTTTTAACTATTTTAGGTACATTGTCTATCAATGTTTTTGGTCAGGTATTAAATTTTAATGTAGGCTCGCACTCATTAATAGGAAATATGTTAATCTTCTGTGCTGTTATTGGAGAAGCAATTTTCTTTTCCTTTGGAAAATTAATTTCTACGCCTTTAAGACCTTTAACGATGACAACAATTATGAGTTTGACAGGTGCGGTATTATTTTTGCCTTCTGCAATATATCAATCTTTACATTTTAACTTTTTAACTGTATCTCCATTGGCGTGGCTACTCGTATTATATACAGGAGTTGTAATTACTGTATTAGCTGTTCTATTAATGAATCAAGGGTTAGAAGTGGTATCAGCGGGGACAGCGGCAGTATTTACTGCTTTAATGCCTATAAGCACAGTAATTTTATCAGCCTTTATATTACATGAACCTCTCTTCTGGTATCATATTTTTGGAATGACATTGGTTATTTTAGGTATTTTTGTTATTACTAACTCTTCGAGTGAAAGTAAAGAAATGTTTGAAAGAAGCAGGCAAGAAAATATGTAACAATAAATTTTCTCAATATAAGATTGCATATATTGTTGATTTCAATATTCAAAAAAACACATTGTTAATTTACAATAATTTAAGAACTATAGAACAGTAAAAAATGCGTTAACTATATTCTGTAATAAAGGAGTCCATAAATGAAAAAAGTATATCCCTTTTTAATGACTGTATCTGTATGTATATTTATATCTGCTTGTTCCAATCAAACAAATTCTGAAAAAGAGGTAGAATCTGATAATAAAAAAGCTCCAATAGCTGAAACTAATGTAAAAGCTAAGCCTTATACAGAACCATTAACACAAGTAGGACAAGAAGCAAAGCATCCACTTGGAACAGTGATTCTAAAGCAATTAAGTGAGCCTAATACAATGATAGAAGCAGGGCCTCTTCATATTCAAGTAGAAAGAATTAAGGTAATTCAGAGTACAGAAGTAAGTGAAATTGGGAAATACAACTTAAAAGAACGAGGACTAGGTACAGAGCAAATGAATGCAATACAATTTACAACCACTTTAGAAAATACTTCAGATCAAGTACTTGATTTGGAACAAGGGCCTTTTAAAACACTTGTTTTAAGTAATGGTGAACAAGTAGATGTATATAAAATGAATGCGGATCCAAAAAGTCGAAGCTTAAATGCGAAGGAAAAAATGAAGTTTACACTTATCTGTTTCTTATCTCAAGCTCCAAATGATGTTAAATCCGTAAAAGTAATTACTAATGCGGTACGAGATCAGCAAACAAAAAATGAAGTGAGCACAGTAACTACTACTGAGATTACTATGTAAAAAAGAAAACAGCCTGATGAGGCTGTTTTCTTGTGTTTTCTAATTAAAAAGCGCAGTATCCAACAACTGGTTTAGAAGAACCAGTTTTAATGAAATAGTCAGGAGCAAAGCCTTGATCTAACTCACCACCATAGCCATTATCATCTACAAAATCCCAAACCTTACTTCCCATATAAGATTCGCCATTCACATAGCAAAATAACCAAAGTTGAGTGCCATCTGGAATGTTTGATTCGGTCCGTGTGCCATTTATTGTTGGAGTTGTGCGAAGATCTAGCCCAGAACCTGTTTTTTGTACCGGATAAAAAGCAGCTTCCGTTACCGATTGACTTGCAAATAAAACCGAACCTGCTACCGCTACTGAAGCAATTGATAATGCAACTTTTTTAAACATACGTGTTACCTCCTAATAAATTATATTTTATTGCAGATGGGGAATCCCCCTCATACCTATCAAATAAAAATCATCCTTTATTCAAGATTGGTAAGCATGAGGGAGAGCCCCTTTACTCCCCTATAAATTAATAGAATGTATGGTTAAAAATAAAAAATAAAGCTAATGTTTGTTTCTTTATCAATACTCTAGTTATGAGTTTGAAAAAATAGCGTTTTTGGTAAAATAAAAACTCTTATTTGTTGTTTTTAAACCATGTTTGAAACGTTTGTAAAGACTGTTCGCCTAATATACGATTCATTTCCTTTCCATCTTTGTAAGAAATAATTGTAGGTGTTCCTTTTATTTGAAACATATCCCAACCTTGTTTATATTCTTCTAGATTCAAAACTTGCATATCAATATTCATATTTTTTGTCATAGGAACTACAATTGGTGAAATCCTTTGGCAATGCGGACAGGTCGTTTTGTAGAAATAAACTATTTTTGTTTTGTGATTTGATAGATCTTGTTGCAATTGTTCGGGGGTAATTTGATTTTTATAATAATTTACCTCCTCAGTACTTATGGTTTTTTCACTTTTTGTTCCTTTATTGGTTAGAACAAAAATAAATGTAAATATTGATAAAATAGTAATAATGAAAAAAAGCATTTTTTTCATATACTGTTTCTCTCCTTGCTTATTTTCATAAGAATAAAGCCACAAATAATAATAAGAAGAAAGGCTATTAGAGCGAGAAATGGGATTGTAATAAAACCGAACCAATCTAAATAATCCCCTGTGCAAGGTATTCTCCCACATGATATTCCGTTTTCAGATAAAAATGGGATTTTTTGAAGGGAATAGTGATAGGCAGCTATACATGCGCCAATGATAGCGAGAGTCAAACTATAAATCCCAATTCTATAATCTTTTCGTATAATAGCTGTTCCTAGTAAAAGAACTAGTGGATACATGAGAATACGTTGATACCAGCATAATGTACAGGGCTCATATTTCATTATTTCAGACAGATACAAACTCCCGAGGGTTGCAATAAAGGAAACCGACCAGCTACTAAACAATATGTATTCTAGTTTTTTTTCTGTATTGTTCATGACTTCACCCTTCCTTTTTTAGAGATGGAAATAATGAAATAAATCCTCTAAGAAAATAGAAGATAAAAAATAAATTTTAAAAATAGTTAGCTCAAGAGTTATTATAAATTATGTTTTTGTTTTGTATATTGAGAAAATTTTGATTTTATAAAATCTTATAGAAGAATAAAGTAAATAAGGTGAGATGAATTGAAAGTGGGCGTATACTTTTTGGGGAATGCCTATGCCTATCAAGCAAATGTTTTATAGTACTCTCAAAACGAAAATTTCTTCTCTACAGTCATTTATAAGAATTCAGCTTGTCTTGTTATTTAAGTAACGGCTAATAATCAGTGGGGTATGAAGAAATCCCCACTGATTAAAGCTTTACTTTATTTTTACCGATCTAAGAATGAGCAAATGGTTATGTAAATAAAATAAAACTTGATATAATAACTATGAAATCGTTCTCAAATATGGAGGGAATATATGAAGAAAATAGGAGTAGGGATTGTAGGATTTGGATTTTCAAGTACAACATTTCACATCCCTTTATTACAAACGATTGATGAATATGATATTCGCGCTATTGTATCTTCGAAAGAAGAGGTAGTAAAGCAGGCATTACCAACTGTGCAAGTTGTTAACACAATTGAAGAATTGGTGGAACGAGAAGGTATTGATCTTGTTGTTATTACGTCACCAAATACAACGCATTTTCCATTTGTAAAAGAAGCTATTGTACATGGAAAACATGTTGTTGTAGAAAAGCCATTTGTTGTTTCAGTTGAAGAGGGTGAAGAACTTATTAGATTGGCGAAAGAGCATAATGTCTTTGTTAGTGTTTATCATAATCGCCGCTTTGATAATGATTTTTTAACAATAAAGAAATTAATTGAGGAAAAACAAATTGGAAATGTGTATACATATGAAGCGCATTTTGATCGCTTCCGTCCTCATGTACGTGAGCGCTGGCGTGAAAAGAACTTACCAGGATCGGGGATTTTATACGATCTAGGATCGCATTTAATTGACCAGGCATTACATTTATTGGGAAAACCAGATGCTGTTAGTGCGGATATAGTAAAGCAACGACCTGGGGCAGAAACGGATGATTATTTCCATATTGTACTTTACTATGGAATCAAGCGTGTCATTTTACATAGTAGTAGTTATGTGAAACATGCAGGCCCTCATTTTAGTGTTCATGGGGATAAAGGCTCAATTGTTAAATATGGTATGGATTCACAAGAAGACCAATTAAAAGCTGGTATGAAGCCAGGTGATATAGGATATGGAGAAGATAGTGAAAGTAATTTTGCTGTTTTAGAAACAGAAGAAGAAGTGAAGCGTATTCCAACAGAAGTGGGATGCTATGAAATGTATTATAAAGGAATTCGAGATAGTATAGTAAATGGTATGCAACCTCCTGTAACAGCTGAAGAGGGTTTACAGGTGATTCAACTTATTCAATTGGCAATTGAAAGTAGTGAAACAGGTAGAGTTATCTCACTATAAGTTAAAAAGACACGATTTCGTGTCTTTTTTTTGGATTTTAGGATTGGAATATATGTGTTTGTTGTGGGATATAATTTTTCTCTTCGAATGAAATATAAACAATTCAAATTACTAATCTAATTTTCCCGAGTGACATTTTCAGGGTTGGAAAGCCCATAAAAAAACATCGTAATGATATCTTTTATATGTTTTTCACGATCGTCCTCCAAGAGTTGTACACCGTAATCTTCGCCGAACTTACTAAACATTTGAATGTATAGTAATATCATTTCTTTTGAAAGATTGGGATTAATTTCATTTTGGCGTTGTGCATTTTCTAATATCTCTAAAAACCAAGGCAGGACTGTTTCATTTTGGTAACGATATATAAATTCGCGAAGCTCTGGATCTTTTTGGATTACTTGCAACAGCATGTCAGGGTGAAATAAACTACCACTTTCCATTTTACGTCGCATCATCTTATGAAACATCTCTTGAAATGTCATATTTTCAGCTGCTATCTCTTGATAGAATTGAAACTCAGTCGTCGCAAATTCGTGAATAAGCTCTCGGAAAAGCGCATCTTTACTACCAAAATGATTATAAATGGTAACTTGAGATACTTTTGCTTTTTTTGCGATGTCCTCTATTTTTACTTCATTAAATCCACGCTCTGAAAATAATGATAACGCAGCGTCTTTAATGGCGCGTTTTTTCTTTTCTTTTACTTTTTCAAAACCGTTCAATACAATCACCTCATTTAAAATATACAAGAAAATAGAGATGAAAACAATAATTTTGAAATATGAACATAAAAATATTTCAAAAAGTTGTTGCCAATTTAAATAGAGAGGAGTACAATAATTTTGAAATATAAAACACGAAATATTTCAAAAAATGAGGTGGAATAATGATTTCAGTCCAAAATGTCACAAAAAAATTTTCAAATGGAAAAGGATTATTTGATATTACTTTTCAAGTAAAAGAAGGTGAAGTTTTCGGTTGCCTAGGGCCAAATGGTGCAGGGAAATCAACAACGATTCGTAATTTAATGGGATTTATAAAGCCAACTGCTGGTCATGCAGAAATTTTCGATCTAGACTGCTGGAACGAAGCTGCAAAAATTCAAAGGGAAGTTGGTTATTTACCAGGGGAAATTTCCTCTATAGAAGGAATGAATGGATTAGAATTTTTAAAACTTATGCAAGGTATGCGCGGATTGAAAGATGTAAAGAGACGTGATGAGCTTATTGAAAGATTACAATTTGATGTGAAAACACCAATTCGGAAAATGTCTAAAGGGATGAAACAAAAAGTAGGAATTGTAGCTGCATTTATGCATGATCCAGAAGTGTTAATTTTGGATGAACCAACGTCAGGATTAGATCCACTCATGCAGCAAACTTTTATTGATTTAATACTAGAGGAAAAACAAAAAGGAAAGACAATCCTTATGTCATCCCATATTTTCACAGAAATTGAGCGGACATGTGACCGGGTAGCTATTATTAAGGATGGTCGCCTTGTAACGGTGGAAAATATTCATGATTTACAAGGCATGAGAAGACAGGTAATGGATGTAACGGTTTCATCTCAAGTGGAAATGCGTTCTTTACAAAAGGAAAATTTACACTTTGAAGCGGTGAAGGGGAATACAGCGTCCATTATTGTACAGGGGAATTATCAGGAAGTATTACAAACGCTTGCTAGGTATAATGTGAAAGCACTTCAAACGAGGGCGATGGATTTAGAACATTTATTTATGCATTATTATGATGCGAAGGAGGGTGTGAAACATGAATAAACAGCTGTTTTTAGCTAGCTTTAAAGAAAATCAAAAAAGCATATGGAGTTATTCAATTGGTGCGGCTCTTTATTTGTGGTTATTAATTTGGATATTTCCATCGCTCGTATCTGCGAAAGGATTAAATGAAATGATAGATGCTATGCCAGATAGTGTGAAAAAGATTGTTGGCATGGAAAATTCGATTCAAAATGTAAGTGATTTTTTAGCAGGTGAATACTATGGCATGTTGTTTCTAATTATATTGACAATTTTTAGTGTAACGGTTGCTACACATGTAATGGCTTGTTATGTAGATAAAGGGGCGATGGCTTATTTGTTGGCAACACCGGTATCTAGAGTGAAAATTGCAATAACACAAGGGGTAGTTCTTATTTTAGGATTGCTGATTATTATACTTGCGACGTATGGAGCTGGTGTATTAGGAGCAGAGTGGCTCTTGAAAGATAACAATTTAAATCAAGAAGTATTCTTCAAAATGAATTTAGTTGGGGGGCTGTTGTTTTTCGTAGTCAGTGCCTATTCATTTTTATTCTCTTGTATATGTAACGATGAAAGAAAAGCTCTTAGTCTTTCTGCCAGTGTTACAATTTTGTTTTATTTACTAGATATGGTAGGGAAATTAAGTGATAAGCTAGAATGGATGAGAAATATATCATTATTTACGTTGTTCTGTCCAAAAGAAATTGTGACAGGGACATATAACATATGGCCGGTAAGTATTGGATTAATTTTTGGTGCGATTTGTATCTTTGTAGTAGCGATTGTATTGTTCAAAAAGAGAGATTTACCGCTATAGATAAATAGAGTTGAAAAGATAGTTAGTTCCTTTATGAACTAACTATCTTTTTTTATTTCTGGAAAATTATAAAAAAAGTGAACCTTTTTCCCCACTAAACCATCTAATAAGTGTAAAGTTTTATTGGAAGATATAAAGTGAAACTTTAATTAGTAGGGGGTTTCTTCATCCCCAATTGATTATTAGCCCGCCCCACCTAACTTCTTTGCTTTCGCTGAATTTTGAGGTGGTGGGTCTTACTGCCCCGCAAATAGCGGGATAAAACGGGAGGATAGACAGTGAAAGTAATACCTGTATATAAAATAATGGTAAAAGAAGAGAGTAATGTTTCTTTAGCTAAAAACGGTGATCATGAAGCATTTGTCTCTTTAATACATACACATAAAGTTCAGCTCTATCGTATAGCCAAAGCAATGCTATATGATGAGAATGACGTAGAAGATGCGATACAAACAACAATTCTAAAGGCTTATGAAAATATAAAAAAGCTTAAAAATGAAGAGTTTTTCCAAACATGGTGCATTCGAATCCTGATGAATCAGTGTAATGAAATGATACGATCACGAAAAAAGGTAATTACGATAGAAGGAAATAATGATTATATGATAGCATTTGATTCTTATGAAGATATAGATCTTCATAATGCAATTCAGTCTTTAAATGAAGAATTAAAAGCTGTAACAGTACTCTACTATTATGAAGATATGAATCAAGAAAATATTGCGGCATTATTAGAAATACCAAAAGGAACTGTTAAATCAAGGTTGTCACGGGCAAGAGAACAATTGCAGAAGCAATTACGAATGGAATAGGAGGTGTATGTGTTGGATAAGGATGAATTATTTGATGAAAAACTGAAAAAGCGAATAGACCGAGAGAAAACAATGTTACCGGAGCATTTGAATCGGAAAATTAATGATACATTACATAATCTCCCGGTTAAGAAGAAGTCTTATAGAGTTCAAGCTATGGCTGTTAGTGTGGCAATAATGGCATTGTCAATCGTTTCTATGTTTGAATTTTCTGTGCAAAGTTTTGCGCAAAAAGGTGGAGTATTTGAATATGTAACGAAAAAGGCATTTTCAGATTATGAAAATGAGGAAGAAACAAAATCTAATGTAAATTATCCTGAAAAAGAAAAAATTCACAAAAAAATGCTGGATTCAATCGATCATTTTAAAAATGTTAAGGGGCAATTTGAAGAGTATTCTAGTTCATCGCGCCTAATTACTACTTATAAGTACGCAATTGATACAAGGAATCAGAGAGGGATTTCTTCTAAAGAGGATCGTCAGTCAAAAAAAATGACAGTTTTATATAATCAAGGGAAAAAACAAGAATTTAATGATAAAGATTATACATATAAAGAAGTGAGATGGAAGTCAGAACCTAAAAATATAGAGTTACTAAAACTAACACCTACTGAAAGAGCATTTAATAAAGTGGGGGAGAAAAAGCGGTATGATGATGAATATGTCGGACTAGCAAAATATAGTATTCAATCGGAGTTTGCAAATTTGTTAATTCGATATAAAGATTGGAATTTTAAAGAAACAAAGTATCTTGGATTAGACTGTTATAAAATAGAGGGCGTTATAAACATAGAGATGCCTTTAAGTACATCTGAAGACTTACGAGGAAAATTCGAAATGATTGTAGAAAAAAATACGGGGATTATGTTGAATTTTCTTAGTTTTCATAATGGAATGATCCAGTATTCTATTACTACCGAAAAGATACAAATAAACAAAGGGATTGATGAGAACGTATTTCAAAAAGATGTTTCTTCATACGAAAAATTGAAAAATGTATTGAATAAATAATGATCTTGTTATTTTGATAGTTTTTAATTCGTATAGAATAATAAATATCGGGGGAACTAATATGGAGAAGAATTTACCTTCACGTGAAAAAAAGAATAAGAAAAAATATAAAAAAGGAAAAGTGATAGGGATATTTGTAGGGGTGTTGTTAGCTGTTGGAATAGGATATGGTGCGTATCTGTATAATAAAACTTCAAATGCGGTACAAAAAGCTTCTCTCAGTCTAGCACGTGGTGAGAAATCTGATTTGCGTGAGGAAGTTGTAAAGCCAATAACAAATAATGTTTCTCTTTTAATTATGGGCATTGATGAAAATCAAGAGCGTCAAAAAGAATATAATGGTGCATTTCATACAGATGCATTATTACTAGCTACTTTTAATAAGGATGATAAGACAGTCAAGTTAATAAGCATACCACGTGATACGTATACATATGTTCCAATCGAAAAGAAAAAGGATAAAATAACACATGCATATGGTAGGGGCTTTGTAAAGAACGGAAAGGATGGAGGACCGCAAGCGTCTGTTGAAGCGGTAGAAAAATTATTACATGTACCAGTTGATTATTTTGTGAAATTCAATTTTAATTCATTTATAAAAATTGTTGATGATTTGGGTGGTATTGAAATAGATGTTCCAATTGAGTTTTCTGAACAAAATAGTAAAGATGAACCGGAGGCTATTCATTTGAAAAAAGGAATGCAAACATTAACTGGTGAACAAGCACTTGCTCTTGCAAGAACACGTCATATCGATAGTGATGCTATGAGAGGACAGCGTCAGCAGCTTGTCATTGAAGCGATCTTAACAAAATTAAAAAGTGCAGGATCTGTTACGAAAATAGGAAAGATGATTGATGCTGTAGATGGTGAGTTTAAGACAAACTTAGCTTTGGCTGATATGCTGTCGTTTTATAAATATGGATTAAATGCTTCAATTGAGAAAATTCAATTAGCTGGAGATGATTTGTATTTACCGAATGGGCCGAAAGGTGAACGAGTCTATTATTATAATCCAGATACAAAGAGTTTGAGAGAACTTAGTAATATACTTCGAATACATCTTGGATTAAGTGAACAGCAAATTAAAAAAGAAGATGGGGAGAGTTAAAGTATATGAAAAACATAATATAAAATATTTTTTAGTAAAGCAGATCATTATAAATATCTGCTTTTTTGTTTGAATGATCCAGTGAAGATTTTTACCTCGATCTTTCGCTTGGTCAACAATTAACAATAATAGTTATTTTGTTAGTTACTTCAAAAGGGGAAGCCGCTGTAACTGGAGAGGGCTTTATGTATTGGCATCAACTTTATCAGCGATGCATGTTATTCCGTTAGAAGGATTAGCTCTTCTATTAGGGGGGAGATCGTTTTATCCCGCATTAACGGGCAGTAAGACCCCCACCTCAAAATTTGGCAAAAGCAAAGAAGTTAGGTGGGGGATGAAGAAAACCCCCACTGATTAAAGTTTCACTTTATGTCAGAAACGCGCGCTATCATAAATTTAATTGGTAATGGTATTGCAACTGTAGTTGTTGCGAAAAGCGAAAATGAATTTAATGAGGGGAAAGATAAACAGATGCTAATAGGTATGCAAAAAGAAAAAATAGCCGGATAAAAAAGTCAGTAAAGCTGATTTTTTTTATTTTGTTAAGAAAGGATTTACTAGAATTATACATTATTTATTAACAATAATTCAGAAGAGTTTTCTTTACAATTGGAATAAATAGAAGAAAAATCAAATGCATATAGTAATACAAGAAAATTCTATATCAACGTAATAGAATGTTTATGAATATTACTGTAATAAAATAATTTTTACAAAATTTTTAATAATAATACTTTACAAAAAACAAAAAATTAGTAGAATAATAGTTAATAGGAATCTTTTGATAAGAATATAAAGAAAAACAGAATTATCAGAAATTTCTTAATCTAGAAACGTACAGGAAATTAGGGAGGGTACAAAAAATGAAAAAGAAAAAGATGAAGAAATTAACAGCAGTCGTAGCACCAGTTTTAGCAATGAGTATGGCATTAACTGCATGTTCTACAGGTGGGGACAAAAAAACAAGTACGAATTCAAGCGGAAGTGATAGCAAATCGGATGTAAAATTAGCAGCAAAGCAAGTGCTGAATCGTACAGAAACAAACGAAATTCCAACGATGGATACTTCCAAAAGTACAGATACTCTTGGATCACAAATTTTAGGGAATACAATGGAAGGGTTATATCGTCTTGATAAAGATAATAAGCCAATCCCAGCTGCAGCTGAATCAAGTACGAAAAGTGAGGATGGCAAAAAATATACATTTAAACTTCGTAAAGACGCAAAATGGTCAAACGGTGACCCAGTAACAGCAAAAGATTTCGTATTTGCATGGCAACGTTTGTTAGATCCAAAGACAGCTGCAGAGTACTCATTTATTGCTTATTATATTAAAAATGCAGAAGCAATTAATAAAGGAAAAGCGGAAGTGTCTACACTAGGTGCAAAAGCGATAGATGATTACACACTCGAAGTTGAACTAGAAAGCGCAGTTCCATACTTCTTAAACTTAACGGCATTCCCATCGTACTATCCACTAAATGAAAAGTTTGTAAAAGAAAAAGGGGATAAATTCGGTTTAGAATCTGATACTGTAGTTTATAATGGACCGTTTGTTCTAACTGATTGGAAGCATGAAGAGGGCTGGAAGCTGAAGAAAAATGATAATTATTGGGACAAAAAGAGTGTGAAGTTAGACGAAGTTAACTATAGTGTTGTAAAAGATATGGCAACTCGTGTAAATCTATATGATAGTGGCCAAATTGACTTTACTATATTAGCTGGAGAGTTTGTTGACAAATATAGAAATAAAAAAGAAGAATATGGAGTATATTCAGAACCAAGTACGTTCTACTTACGTTTAAATCAAAAACGTGCTGGCCAAGATACACCACTAAAGAGCAAAAAATTACGTGAAGCAATTGCGTTGTCAATTAATAAAAAAGATTTAGCGAATGTAATCTTAAATGATGGTTCTAAACCTGCTGATTACTTAGTGCCAAAAGGATTAGCGAACGGACCAGACGGTAAAGATTTCCAAGAGACGTTTAAAACTGGCCTGAAAAATGACACTAAAAAAGCAGCGGCAGCTTGGGAAGAAGCGAAAAAAGAGCTTGGTAAAGATCAAGTGACACTTGAGTTCTTGAACTATGATACAAGTAATGCGAAAAAAGTTGGAGAATATGTAAAAGACCAAATTGAGAAAAACTTAAAAGGTGTAACAGTTAATATTAAAATGCAGCCGTTCAAACAAAAGCTGAAATTAGAATCTGAACAAGATTATGATTTCTCATATGGTGGCTGGAACCCAGACTATGCGGATCCAATGACATATTTAGATATGTTCGAATCAACAAATTCTCAAAACCAAATGAGCTACTCAAATCCAAAATATGATGAAATCATCAAAAAAGGAAAAACAGAGTTAATGGCAGATGCGAAGAAACGTTGGGAAGAGTTAGGAAAGGCAGAAAAACTGTTGCTTGAAGAAGATGTAGCGCTTGTACCGTTATACCAAAGTGCTAAATCGTATGTAATGAAACCAAACGTAAAAGGTGTCGTAAAACATAATATCAGTCCAGAATACAGCTTCAAGTGGGCTTACGTAACTGAAAAAGACGGAAAGTAATATAAAGATAGAAAAGCATTTCTAAAAGTAGGACATCTACTTTTAGAGGTGCTTTTTTTCTATGTAATGAATCTTGTTTAAAGAGACTTCAGACATTAGAAGGGATGTTTGATGCAAAGTTTATATATAAATAATTTTATATTAATTTAAATAAATGATAGGAAGGGTATTGCTGTCATATAGTGAATGGAGAGATTTTGTAAAGTAGTGTGACTAAAATATACCATCATTATAGTAGAAAATATTTTCGAGATTAAAAAAAATAACTTTACAAAACATAAAAAAATAGTAGAATATTAACTAATAAGAATTTTCTGATAATACAAATATATCAGAAATCTACCAAGGATATCATCGTACATATAATTAGGGAGGGTACACAATGAAAAAGAAAAAGTTGAAGAAGTTAACAGCGGTTGTAGCACCAGTTTTAGCAATGAGTATGGCATTATCGGCATGCTCGGGATCAGGTGGGGATAAGAAGACAAGTACAACGTCTAATAGTGGTGAAGAGAAAAAATCTGATATTAAATATGCAGCAAAACAAGTATTAAATCGTACAGAAAATCAGGAAATTCCAACAATGGATACTTCAAAATCAACAGATACTCTTGGGTCACAAATTTTAGGGAATACAATGGAAGGGTTATATCGCCTTGATAAAGATAATAAACCAATCCCAGCTGCAGCTGAATCTAGCACGAAAAGTGAGGATGGTAAAAAATATACATTTAAGCTTCGTAAAGATGCAAAATGGTCAAATGGTGATCCTGTAACAGCGAAAGATTTCGTGTTTGCATGGCAGCGCTTACTTGATAAAAACACAGCTTCTGAATATGCGTTTATTGCTTACTATATTAAAAATGCAGAAGCAATTAATAAAGGAGAAGCAGACCTATCTACATTAGGTGCTAAAGCGGTTGATGATTATACCCTTGAAGTGGAATTAGAAAAGCCTGTTCCGTATTTCTTAAATTTAACGGCATTCCCATCATACTATCCATTAAATGAAAAGTTTGTAAAAGAAAAAGGGAATAAATTCGGTTTAGAGGCGGATACAGTTTTATATAATGGACCATTTGTAATGTCTGAGTGGAAGCATGAGCAAGGTTGGAAGTTGAAGAAAAACGATAATTATTGGGATAAAAAGAGTGTGAAACTAGAGGAAATTAACTATAGTGTTGTAAAAGACGTAGCTACAAAAGTGAACTTATATGATACTGACGCAATTGACTTTACATTATTATCAGGAGAGTTTGTTGATAAATATAAACCGAAGAAAGATGAATATGGTGAGTATGCAGAATCAAGCACTTTCTTCTTACGTTTGAATGAAAAACGTGGTGGCCAAGATACGCCGCTGAAAAATAAAAAGTTACGTGAAGCAATTGCATTGTCAATTGATAAAAAAGGTTTAGCAAATGTTATCTTAAACAACGGTTCTAAAGCAACGGATCAATTAGTACCAAAAGGACTAGCAAATGGTCCAGACGGTAAAGATTTCACAGAAACATTTAAAAATGGTTTAAAGCAAGATACGAAAAAAGCAGCTGCAGCATGGGAAGAAGCGAAAAAAGAACTTGGTAAAGACCAAGTGGCAATTGAATTGTTAAGTTATGATGATGGAACAGCGAAAAAAGTTGCTGATTATGTAAAAGACCAAATTGAGAAAAATTTAAAAGGTGTAACAATTAATACGAAAATCCAGCCGTTTAAACAAAAGTTAAAACTAGAGACAGCGCAAGACTATGAAATCTCTTACGCAGGTTGGAGCCCAGACTATGCAGATCCAATGACATTTATCGATATGTTTGAAACAAAGAGCCCTTATAACCAAATGAGCTACTCAAATCCAAAATATGATGAAATGGTTAAAAAAGCAGGAAATGAATTAATGTCTGATCCGAAGAAACGTTGGGAAGAGTTAGGAAAAGCAGAAAAACTATTGCTTGAAGAAGATGTAGCGATGGTGCCACTATATCAAACAGGTAGAGCATATGTAATGAAACCAAATGTAAAAGGAATTGTAAAACATAATATTAGCCCAGAGTACAGCTTCAAGTGGGCGTATGTAGAGGAAAAAGGCGGAAAATAATATGAAATTAGAAAAGAGCCTCCGGAAGTAGGTCAACTACTTTTGGAGGTGCTTTTTCATGGGAAGAATCTTGTTTATAATTTGTTTTATTGCTAAAAGGATAAAAATTTATAAATACTACAATAAAAGTAGTATTTATGAATTTTTAAGATAATATAATCTCATCTCATATTGATTAAGAATGGCAGTGAGGGATTAAAAGGCAATAAGACTCCTACCACAAAAGTTAGTGAAGGTGGGGGATGAAGAAAACTCACACTGATTAAAGTTTCAATTTATAGAGAGAAAGGAGGTTATATATAATTCGAAAAAATAGAGATGAATAAGAAAGCTTTAGTGCTCATATAGTAGATGGGGAGAATCTTGTAATTGTGCTATTAAAAAGCAAATCATTATTATAGAAAAACTATTTTCAGAATTTTGAAAAATAACTTTACAAACTCGAAAAAAATAGTAGAATATTAATTAATAAGAATTTTCTGATAATATTATAAGTATTAGAAAATCTCTCAAATGTATCATCGTACATATAATTTAGGGAGGGTACACAAATGAAAAAGATCAAGAAACTAACAGCGGTTGTGGCACCGGTTTTAGCAGTAAGTATGGCGTTATCGGCATGCTCGGGGGCAGGTGGGGATAAGAAGACAAATACAACGTCTAATAGTGGTGAAGAGAAGAAATCTGATATTAAATATGCAGCAAAACAAGTACTAAATCGTACAGAAACAAACGAAATTCCAACGATGGATACTTCTAAAAATACAGATACTCTTGGGTCACAAATTTTAGGGAATACAATGGAAGGGTTATATCGCCTTGATAAAGATAATAAGCCAATCCCAGCTGTGGCAGAATCAAGTACGAAAAGTGAGGATGGAAAAAAGTATACATTTAAACTTCGTAAAGATGCAAAATGGTCAAATGGAGATCCTGTAACAGCAAAAGATTTCGTATTTGCATGGCAACGGTTAGTAGATCCAAAGACAGCTGCTGAATACGCATTTATTGCTTATTATATTAAAAATGCAGAAGCAATTAACAAAGGAAAAGCAGAAGTATCTACTTTAGGTGCAAAAGCAGTAGATGATTATACACTTGAAGTTGAGCTGGAAAGCGCAGTTCCATATTTCTTGAACTTAACGGCATTTGTATCGTATTACCCACTAAATGAAAAGTTCGTAAAAGAAAAAGGAGATAAATACGGTTTAGAATCTGATACGGTAGTTTACAATGGGCCGTTTGCTCTAACTGACTGGAAGCATGAAGAGGGTTGGAAGTTAAAGAAAAACGATAATTATTGGGATAAAAAGAATGTGAAACTAGAAGAAATTAACTATAGTGTTGTAAAAGACGCAGCTACTCGTGTGAATCTATATGATAGTGGTCAAATTGACTTTTCTTTATTAACTGGGGAGTTTGTTGATAAATATAAATCGAAGAAAGATGAATTTGGAACATATCTGGAACCAAGTACATTCTACTTACGCTTGAATCAAAAACGTGCTGGTCAAGATACACCACTAAAGAGCCAAAAATTACGTGAAGCAATTGCGTTGTCAATTAACAAAAAGGATTTAGCAAATGTAATTTTAAATGATGGTTCCAAACCTGCCGATTTCTTAGTTCCAAAAGGATTAGCGAATGGACCGGACGGTAAAGATTTTCAAGAAACGTTTAAAAACGGTTTAAAACAAGATTCTAAAAAAGCAGCGGCGGCTTGGGACGCAGCGAAGAAAGAGCTTGGTAAAGATCAAGTGACACTTGAATTCTTAAACTATGATACGAGTAATGCAAAAAAAGTTGGTGAGTATGTAAAAGATCAAATTGAGAAAAATTTAAAAGGTGTAACAGTTAACATTAAAATGCAGCCATTTAAACAAAAATTAAAATTAGAATCTGAGCAAGATTATGATTTCTCATATGGTGGTTGGAACCCAGACTATGCAGATCCAATGACATATTTAGACATGTTTGAATCAACAAATTCTCAAAACCAAATGAGTTATTCAAATCCAAAATATGATGAAATGATTAATAAAGGGAAGAAAGAATTAATGGCAGATGCGAAGAAACGCTGGGAAGAATTAGGGAAGGCTGAAAAACTGTTGCTTGAAGAAGATGTAGCGCTAGTACCGTTATTCCAATCAGGTAGATCTTATGTATTACAACCAAATGTAAAAGGAATTGTAAAACACAATATCAGCCCAGAGTATAGCTTTAAGTGGGCATATGTAACAGAGAAAGATAGCAAGTAATTAAAAAAGCATTTCCAATGGTAATTACTTTACCTTGGAAATGCTTTTTTATGAGTAATGTGGGAGCTACTTTGAGAAAATAGTACGTTATTTTTGCACAGTACATTACGTTTATGCATATAGGTATTCTAGAAAAAAGAAGGAGAATCTTATGAAACGGAATGTATACATTGATTTTTTAGCTTATTACGGAATTGGAAGCGCACATCCTGGTGGTTTTACATTAACGAAACAGTTATTGGCACAGTTGCCATTATACCGTGAAGCAAATGTGCTTGAAATAGGATGCGGAACAGGGCGTACAGCAGCTTATATGAAAAAACAATATGGTTATAACGTCACAGCAGTTGAAAATAATGAAATTATGATTCAAAAAGCAAAAAATAGATGGACACAAGAACAATTATCGATTGAACTGATTAAAGGAACTGCTGAACAGTTGCCGTTTTTAAATGAGAAGTTTGATCTTGTATTAGGTGAATCTGTACTTGCTTTTACAAACAAAAAACAGGTGATTCCTGAATGTTTTCGTGTCTTGCAAAAGAACGGGAAACTTGTTGTCATTGAAATGATAATTGAGAAGCACTTAACAAAAGAAGAAGAGGAGAAAATACTGCAATTTTACGGAATAAAGGAGTTACACACAGAAAAGGAATGGATTGATTTATTTCAAACGACAAACTTCAAAAGGATAACGATTGTAGGTGGAGGAACGATTGCCGAAACGATTGCAGGACAAATGGAACAGCCAGAATGGAACCTGTCACATTTTATTCCGGCTGAATTGTACGATGCATGGGTGCAGCACGAGCAGGTATTGCAAATGTATCAACATATTTTAGGGCACCGTGTATTTATTTGTGAAAAATAAAAAGCAGATTAAAAAATCTGCTTCATTTATCCTACTATTTGTGGGCAGTAATATTCTCACCTCAAAATTTAGCAAAAGCACAGAAGTTAGGTGAGAGATAACCTACCCGTAAAGGCCCGATTGATGAGGGCTGATTAAAGTTTCACTTTATTCGCGTATGATAGGATAACTGTATTCCATTATTTTTGAAAAGGAGTTGACTAAAAATATAGTCGGCTTCTTTGTATATTAGATGAAAAATAATGCAGCTAAAGCAATACCAAAAATAAATCCGAAACCTAATTCAACGGCACCACTTCCGCAAAATCCTCCTCTACAGCCTCCATCAAAGCCACAGCCTCTATCAAAGCCACAGCCTCCATCAAAACCAAAGCCTCTATCAAAACCAAAGCCACAATGGTTACATTGACCTAAACCACCACAAAAATCACAGCCGCCACCTGCATATGCATCATGGTAACCAAATCCTGTATCAAAAGATGATCTATAGGGTTCAATCCAAACAGAATCATTTGTCACATCAACAATCTTACCGATATGAACATAACCATCTACATCTTCAATACGTACAACTTTACCAAAATAACGATGACAAGTATTGTAACATTTTTGACAATGCATGTTCTTGCCTCCTTCCATATACAGTAATACGATATGTTATCGGGACAAGTGCGGCTTGTACGATTGACCTAAGTTTCATAATTGTTACGAGAAAGGGGGAATATATGGTGAAAGTGTATGAAAAAGGAGTGGGAAATATGGAATCTAAAGATCAATTCCAAACATATGAAGTTCCTTGGAATGAATTTACGAATGCCCTTCGTAGTGAAATGGAAAAACAAGTAGGAGCAGATATCATTGACCAGGTTGTTTGTGATTTAAAGGATGGGTTTGAAGTGTATACATATATACAAGGAGATTTGGATTTTGAATATAAAGAAGAACTTGAACGAAAATTTGGGAGTGATGGAAAAATTCCTAACTTATTAACTGTTATGTTATTAGCGAGTATTTATCATACAAGCGAAGAGAATATTCGTCTGCATGCGGATCGTAAAGACAATCCTATTGTTGAAGTATATGTGAAACAATAAAACACGCTGTTATAGGCGTGTTTTTATTTGTATGGAAAAATGTAAGGAAATTCACACTTTAAGGAGAGGGGATATTGTGGTTGCTTTTTCAACAGCGCATCGTATTCCTCATACCATTGCTACAGAAACTTTACAATATTCTTTTTTACGTGAAGATGGTAAGGAAGTTTCATATCTGTTTACGATGACTGTAGAAGTGATAGAAGAGGCTATTTAGAAAGCTTTATGCATAGCAAAAATGACAAGTGGAAGTAGGGAATATTTAAAAAAACACCGTATTTAAAGGTGGAAAGTTATTTTTAATAGAAGAGAAAATCAAACTTTTTTATAGGGATTTTTTGTATGAAGAGTCTGTTTTGATTAATTCTCTTTCAAAACAAGATCGTTACTGAAAAGGAGGTTATCATTCCAGTAATTTAGTTTACATAATGACATTGTAATAATCTACATATCCCAAAATACAAGTCATATATCTTGTTTCTTTTCATAAATTTAAACATAGGAATTTGTCTACAAAGGTGGCGAAGCCTCATCATGAAGATTCGAATTTGTGCCACATTCATCTTTTTTCTATTATTGTGCTTGAATCCTTTTTCAACTTTTGCAAAAGGAGAGGAGGCAAAAGAAAGGGTCGTTTCACTTGTATATGATGATTCTGGCAGCATGAGAAATAACGATCGCTGGAAATATGCCAACTATGCTTTGCAAAGTTTAGTTGCATTATTAGATGAAAGAGATAGATTTTCATATGTTCCAATGAGCCGTCCTACTGAAGCGTTAAATGTCACGCTAACAAATGAGAAAAGACAAATAGAAATTGATCAAATTGGAGCGTGGAAGAATTATTTAAATACGCCGTTTAACGCAGTAGAGACCGCGATGCAATCTATTAAAAAGGAAGCAGACATAAATGGAAAACGTGAATTTTGGCTTATTGTATTAACTGACGGGGCATTTAACGAATTAGAAAAAGAAAAGAATGGCGGTAAAGAACAAATCACGCAGAAACTGGAACAGTTTAAAAAAGAAATGGAAGCGAAAAAAATATCATTGCATCCGGTTTTAATAACAATGGAAGAAAACTTAGGACAGCAAGAGCAACAACAGATGAATACGTTTAAAGAAATTTGGAAGCAAGAGATAAATGGTATCGTCATGCCAACGAGTGGAGAAGATGGAGTTATTCAAAGTGTAAATCAAGCTGCAGCCTTGGTTGCGAATCGTGATCCATTTTCTTCTGTTGAATCTGTCGTGAAAACGACTATATCGGGTAACAAATTAGAGATTACTACACCGTTCCCATTAAAACGAATGACACTGGTACAACAATCTTCTACTGCATCGCAATATCGGATAGAACGACTTTCTAAACCGTTAGCAGTACAATCTTCCTTTTCAATTCATGCACCAGGAGAATCAAAATTATATGGTGGTATTACCCATATCGGCGCTACGAATCATGAAATAATTAAATCAGGGACATACACGTTAGAAATTGATAGTGGTATTGTGAAAGAAGGATTGAAAGTACTTGTTGAACCAGCGCTTGACTATACCGTTTCTACTTATGATAAAGAGGATAAAGCGAAAAAAAACGTTGAGAAAATGTATGAGGGAACGAAAGCAGTGATTGAAGCGAAACCGACGGATTTACCAATACAATCTTCGTATTTCCAAGCAGAAGTAGAATTAGATGGAAAGCTGTATCCGATGAAATGGGATGATAAAGCACATGTGTTTTACTATGAATTACAAATTAAAAACCAATTTGTACGTGGGAAAGTTCATATGAATATAAAAGGGTTTTACAGGCAAACGAGAGAATTCCGAATTGATCCGATACCAAAGGCAAAATTATCTTTGCAAGTCATTACGAAAGATTATAAAGAAAAGGTGACGAATTTAGACAAGAGTAAGCCATTTGTCCTGCAGCCATTACTGAATGGTGAACCAATGACAGAAGTGGAGGTAAAAAAGCTACTGCAATCTACTGGTGTCACATCTCATCAATCGATTAACTACGAATTGCGGCAACATGACAATCAAATTTATGTGTATCCTCGTCCTTACTACTCCGATACATTCAATTTTACAGATACCGGCACCATAGAAGCTACCATCACTATAAACGATTCAAAGTTACAAGAAGTGAAGAAAACGATTTCGTTTCATATTCAAAATGCACCATTTTGGGAACGGTATGCGCTAATTTTTCAATTTGTAATCCCGTTTGCCTTACTGCTTTTGCTTGTTGCGATTCTTATTTTAGGGTGGATTGTCCGGCCAAGGTTTCATCGTAAAGCAATGTTATATTACGAATGGGATCAAGAAGTAGCAAAAGATTGGCTCTATCAATCTGAACCAGAATTATTAAGAAACAAGTGGTGGAAACATTATTTTGGTATTCCATTTCGAGCAGAACGAAAGACGGTACAATCAGTAACTTTTATAGCAAAAAAAGGTTCGAAGTCTATATTTGTAGCAAAGGAATCACAAGTGATTGGTATGATTATTGACGGTATGTTTATAACAGAGGAAGAGGCCGGAAATGAGCATAAGACATTATATCCGAACGAGATTTTACTAATTGATCGTGGGTATGGAAAAGAAATTTATCGATATGAATGTGAATAATAGGAAGTTCAAATAGGAAGGTGGTTCACATGACATTACAAGTTCCAACAATTTTAATTGGCTTAGGTGGAATCGGGAGTACCGTTACACACCAAATATATGAGAAATTGCCAGAGGAACGACGTAAAAAGGTAGCGATGCATGTCTTTGATACAGATGTGAATACATTAAGTAAATTTGAGCATATTCGTAAGTTCAAGACACAAACGAGCTCTAGTAAAACGCCGCGAGAATATATTGCAGGGGATCCAACGATTCCGGAATGGTTTCCAATGGACCCTACTATTCTAGATAAGCCGTTAACTGAAGGAGCTGGTCAACTGCGTGTGATTTCACGCTTAGCTCTTCGGGCAGCGATGAAAGAAGATAAATTGACTGCTTTTTGGCAAGAAATCGAAAAAATTTTTCCTGTCACAAGTGATCAAACAGAGTATGGTGTTCGAGTTATTATCGTTACATCGTTAGCTGGTGGTACCGGTTCGGGTATGTTCTTACAAATTGCGTTGTACCTACGTGAAATGCTTCGGAAAAAACTGCAGCATCATAACATTTTAATACGAGGTGCGTTTTTAATGCCGGATGCACTTGTTAAGACACGTACCATTAGTGCGAAAGAATTTGAAACTGTTCAGGCAAATGGTTATGCGTCATTAAAAGAACTTCATGCGATTACACTTGGCTCAACGGGTGAATTATCAAAGCGGGGCGGTGTAACAATTGAACTAGAGTATCGTCCAGATCAAGTGGATGAAGACGGAAGAACGAATCATACAATTAAAGAGCATCATTTACCATATAATTATTGTTTCTTATATGATTATGAAAATTTACACGGTCATCATTTACACAATCTATCAGATTACATGGAACAAATGACAAACACGATTTATTTACAGCTATTTAGTCCGATGTCCACAAGTCATTTTGCACAAGAAGATAATCAGATTCAGCAATTGGCAGAATCGAATGGAAAAGCACGTTATTGTGGTGCTGGAACTGCAAAGCTTATTTATCCATATGGGCATGTGCTAAAATACTGTGCCTTGAAATGGGCTGTGCAAGGATTAGATGAATCCTGGCTACATTTAGATCAATTGTTTCAAGAGAAAAAACAGCGGTATGAACAAGATGTTCGTCGTGGTATGCAGCGTGAGAAGCCAGAGCGGGGAAAGAGTTATTTAGAAGATTTAGAGCATCTTGCCACTCGCCCAGAGCAAGCACATATTTTCTATAGACAAATGTACAATGAAACACGCGAAGGTGCAGAAGGTGGTAAGGTAGGCGTTGCGAAATCCAAGTTATTTTTAGAAGCGGTTGAAAGTTATGTACAGCGTACTGTACAAAAAGATGAAGAATTAAATAGGTTGCAGCATGAGTGTAAAATATCTGCCGCAAAACTTAAAATGATGGAGCAAATGAAGGGTGAAGTGGCGAGAGTTGATCATGCTGTTAGGTTGTATGCCTATGCGATACCAAGCCGTGTGCATGAGCACGTGACGACACTTTTATATGACATGATAGAATCAGATCGATATACACCGAGTGGATCAGAGGGACAGTCATATCAACTAAATACATGGTTTTTAAAGAAAACAGAAGCTGTTCATCCAGTGGCTGCTCGTTTTATGCTATATGAAATTCGGAAACAATTAGTAGAGAAAATGAATCGTTTACATGAGAATAATGAACAGAAGCGTAATTTAATTCAAAACTATGATAAGAAATTTAATGTAAGCAATATTGATGGTACAGTTACAGCAGTGCGACGTGTTGAGCTGGCGCAACAACAAGGCTGGTTTGGAAAAATGTTCTATAATCAGCGGCGTACGTTCCGAAAAGAATTTGAAGATATAGTCACGCAATATGTGCATAAGTTGAATGAATATCGTAAAGAAATGTTACTGGAACTCGTTTATCAATCGCTATATCAGGCAGTAAATAAAATGATCCAACATTGGGAAAGATTCTTTGATAATTTACAAGAAACACGTGAAAATTTGCTGTTTGAAATTCAAAAACGCAGCAAAGAATTTGAAGGGAAAACAAATCCGACGAATGTATATGTATTAGCAGATGAAAAACTACAAGACAAAATATGGAAAGATATGCAGCAACATTTAAACTTAGGTGTGCTTCCAAAGGATATATCAGCAGAGATGTATATGAGCTTGTATACGGAATATTGCCGCGATGCACAAGCAGAGGAAAGTCAATCGAAGAAAGTAGAGGATTTTTATCGAGAGCATATTTTAACGTATTGTTATAACGAGCTCCAAGTCCGATATCGTGACAAATTAGAACTCAATATTATTGAAGCATTGCGAAAAGAAGCTGATTTTAAAAAGCGTGATCGTAATGAATATGTGAGAGAAAAAATTGAAGATCTCTTCCATCTAGCAAGCCCATTTATCCCGAAGGTAGCCCATCATCGAGAGTTACAATATTGGGGTATACATCCATCACTAAAACAGGAACTACAGGAAGAACTATTGCAAGAAATGTTTCAAGAAAAAGATACAGTGAATGAAGCATTTTCACCATTTGAAGTAATTTGTTACCGAGCTCATTATGGATTATCATTACAAGATTTTCCTAAGCTTTCATCTGGACATCTTGCAAATGGTTTTATGAATGATAAAGGAGATTATTTTCAGTCTTATTATCGCCGTGTAAATAAATTAAATATCAAAAAATCGAATTTGACACCGCATTTAGATAAATATTGGCACTTACCAGCTTTTATGCCGGACTTAAATGTAACCCAGACGAAGTTAGATTATGATAAATGTAATCGTGCTCTTCTTTATGCATATATGTACCGGTGGATTAGTCTTGTCGCTGTCGATGGTCAGTTTGTCTATCAATATAACGGTGTAGGACGCAGCTTTTTAATTCAGTCCATGGGGAAAAATATTTCAAGTGAAAGTTATAAGTTACATCGGGCATTGCTGCATAATCCGTTTATTTATGAAAATATTCTGTCCCGTTTTGAAGAAGAACAGGAAAAAGCAATGCTTCAAGGTGGACATTTGTATACACAGGCCTTTGTATTAGGGGCTCAAGATGTAAGATGGCTTAGAAAAGAGCACGTTCATAATATTTTAGACATTATTTTAATGTACGACCGGGAGGCAAAATACGATCCAACGTTAGAAGAAACATCAGATGAATTATTGCGATTACTTCTTGATGAAATCGAGTTGTATTTCCAAAATTATTATGGAACAGGTGCAGATATGGTTGCAAAGAAAGAGAAAGAAATGTTTGTAAAACAACTATGGGACCGTTCGTATGCGAAAGGGTATGTTGATCCAAATAGTGCGCCTTATAAAAAATGGCAGCACTTATTACATGTTCAAGATGAAGAACAAGATACAAAAACGAATGTGTAGGGGAAAGATAGGGAACCCTTAAGTATGGAAATACTATTTATGAAAAGAGGGGTTCTAGGTGCCATTTTTAGGAAGTGTGTATCAAATATTTGGATTATATCCGGAGATTTATCATGCGATGATTTCTGTGGAAATGCAGGAAGAAGAATTACGTAATGAGCATGTGGAAAAGAGAAATGAAATAGAAATGGAAGATTAAGAAAAAACCATGCAGATTTTTATCTGCATGGTTTTTAATGATTCGTTTTCGGAGTACTAGTAATGAATTTCATTCGGAATACAAAAATAAAGTAACCAATACACCCTCCAATAAATGCAGGACAGATCCAGCCTAAACCTGCATCGTATAAAGGAAGAATTTTAGAAAAAGTAACATTGATTGCTTGAATAGGTATATTTGCTGCATTTAGTCCATCAAACAAACTAACGACAAAAGTTAGGAGTAAGCTCCATTGATATACCTCTGTTCTACCTTTAAATATAGGGTGTAGAAATGTTAAAACAATTAGCATAATTGCTAGTGGATATATCGCTGTAAGTACCGGAACAGAAACCGCAATTAATTCTGTCAAACCAAGATTTGCAATCAATGCGCTAAAAATAGAAAGTATAACAGCAAATGTTTTATAAGATATTTTCGGGAATACTTTATGGAAGTATGAAGAGCATGCTGTTACAAGTCCAACGCTTGTTGTTAAACATGCAACAGTAATCATTAAGCCTAACAATAAATTTCCTAAAGAACTAAAATAATAATTAGCTACTTTAGCTAATACTTCTCCTCCATTTGTTAAGTGCCCTAGTTTAGATACGCTAGCGGCTCCCATATAAGAAAGGGAAGTATAGACAATTGTTAATACAATTGCTGCAATACCAGCAGCCTTTGCACAAACGCTCACTATTTCTTTTTTATCATAAGTACCCTTCTCTTTTATAGCATTGATAATAATAATACCGAATACAAAAGATGCAAGTGTATCCATTGTTAAGTAGCCTTCTTGGAAACCTTTAAAAAAAGAATCGTTCACGAATTCTTTTGTAGGTGCCTGAATAGGGCCGATTGGTTGGACAAACGCTGCAACTACTAAAATCCCGATGAATGTAAGTTTGATAGGTGTTAAAAGTTTCCCAACAACATCTACAATTTTCGTTGGATTAAATGAGAACCAACATGTAATACTAAAGAAAATGATTGTGAAAATAAGTAATGCAACCGTTTCTGTTCCGTCAGATAAAAATGGTTTTACACCTATTTCAAAAGAAACACTTCCAGCTCTAGGGAGTGCAAATAACGGACCAATTGCTAAATAAAGAATAAATGTGTACACAGCACTGAACCAAGGATGAACACGATTCGCTAATGTTTGTAAATCATCACTATCAGAAATGCCAAATGCTAGAACGCCTAACAAGGGAAGACCTACTCCTGTAATTAAAAATCCAGCAGTAGCAATCCACACATTATGCCCAGCTGCTTGTCCTAACATAGCTGGGAAAATTAAATTTCCAGCACCAAAAAACAGTGCAAATAACATAAGGCCGATTACAAGGACACGAGAAAAGGGTACTTTATTTGCCAACTTAAAACCTCCATTGAAATAATTCTTTAAAATACCATAATGCCACATAGAAAATTCTGAATTTTAAAATTGTTATATTCACAACGTTTTTTATTATACTCATATGAAATTTATATAGCAACCAAAAAAAAATTTTTTGAATTAATAATAAAAAGTAAATTTATGATATGAAATTTATATCATGCAAATAATAGAGTTAAGATACAATCAAGTGACTATGGTTTTTATTTCACAAAAATAATTTCAATTATGAAATAGTTGAGCACGCATGTGTCTTGTAGGGAATAATGAATAAAACATTAATATTAGAAAAATGAATCAAGGGATATTCCTGGTAATAATTGAAATTTAATAATTTGGATTTGTAAAATAACACTCTTTATTACATAATTATCCATTCTAGAGTGATTGATCTTATTATTGACAATTGAATTAATTATATGATAAATTCAATCCTGTTTCTTAGTGATGCATCATTTGAAAGAATATCGTATAGATAATTTCAAATGTATATTTCGAAAAATTCTGCATTTTTCAAAATACCAAGTTTAGAAATAAGTAAAATTTATAGTTATTGAAAAATAATAATTATAAAAACTTTAAAAAGGAAAAGAAGAAGTTGTACTTAGTAAGGGATTATATTGAAAACGAGGTTTCTATTAATGAGTCTACTAATTAAAAAGGAAATGAATGAAGAAAAGAAAAGGGTATTGAACCAAACGTTAGGAGCATTTGATTTAACTCTTTTAGGAATCGGGGCAATTATTGGAACTGGTATTTTTGTATTAACAGGTATTGTGGCAGCGAAACATGCTGGTCCGGCAATTGTTCTATCTTTTGTATTGGCTGCAATTGTTTGTGCATGTGTGGCATTTTGTTATGCTGAATTTGCTTCTACTGTTCCAGTATCCGGTAGTGTATATTCTTATACATATATTACATTAGGAGAAATTTTTGCTTTTATAGTTGGTTGGTGTGTCATGTTAGAGTATTTATTAGCGACCTCTGCGGTAGCAGCTGGGTGGTCCGCTTATTTTCAATCATTACTTCTAGGATTTCATATTAAAATTCCTACTCTTTTTGCCTCGGCACCGGGCATGGGGAAAGGTGGAATCATTGATTTACCTGCAGTTTTTATTGTTTTAGTTGTTACATTTTTATTAAGTCGTGGTGCGAAAGAAAGTGCGCGTATTAACAATATAATGGTTATTATTAAACTTGCTGTTATTTTAGTATTTATTATTGTAGGTGGACAATATGTGAAACCAGAGAATTGGCAACCATTTCTTCCGTTTGGATTTCACGGTGTTATTGGAGGAGCGGCTACTGTATTTTTTGCCTTTTTAGGTTTTGATGCAGTTGCTACAGCAGCTGAAGAAGTGAAACGCCCACAACGCAATGTTCCAATTGGTCTTCTTGTATCGTTATGTATTTGTACAATTCTTTATATTGGTGTTTCATTTATTTTAACAGGAATGGTACCATTTACTGAATTGAATGTAGCTGATCCAGTTGCATATGCATTGCGTGTTGTAGGAGAGGATAAAATTGCAGGTTTGTTATCAGTAGGAGCCATTGCTGGTTTAACTACAGTTCTTTTGGTAGCCATGTTTGCTTTTGTACGGGTATCTTACTCAATGAGTCGAGATGGATTACTTCCAAAGAAGCTTTCAAGTGTGCATAAACGTTTTCAAACACCATTCCTTAATACGTGGATTACAGGAATGCTCGCAGCACTTTTAGCGGGGCTTGTAGATTTGAATTTATTGGCGAATTTAGTGAATGTGGGAACGATAACAGCTTTTATATTTGTATGTATTTCGGTAATTGTACTGCGTAAAACAAACCCAAATATTGAAAGACCATTTCGTGCACCGTTGGTTCCTTTTTTACCGATAATGTCAATAATAAGTTGTATGTATTTAGCTTTAAATCTTTCTAAAGTAACTTTAATCAGTTTTATGGTTTGGGTTATGATAGGTATTTTGGTTTATTTTGTGTATGCTAAAAAGCATAGTAATGTAAGAAAAAGAAATGGCGCATAAAGTGTAATAACCATCCCCTAAGGTGGGGTGTTGGCCGTCATCAATTTAGCTTTACTGCTTGCGAATAGCGGATAAATAATTGAAATAACAGCTGTAGGCTGAAAAGATAGCTTGTTTACAAGTAATTCTTTACTGTCTACAGCGATTTTTATTTGTATATAAATAAAAACCCCATTATTGTAGAAAGAATTAAATTTAAAAAAGAAAGTGATGTGAGAATTAATAATGTTCGTAAAATGTATGTATATATTGTGTATTAGTGTCATTGCTTTTTCGATGATGGGACTTGATAAACGTAAAGCAGTGAAAAAACAATGGCGTACCCCTGAGAGTACATTGTTTTTAATGTCTGCAGCAGGAGGAGCAATCGGAACGTGGATTGGAATGTATGTTTTTCACCATAAAACTCATAAAAATAAATTTAAAATGGGTAGACCGCTTCTTGTTGCTATAACTTCATATGTTTTATGGGTAATTTAGGTTTACTTGGTTAGTTAGAGTTCGTACAACAAATTAGGTTCCAATGAGGAGTCTAAAAGGAATTTAGCTGTTTTCTGCTAGGTTCTGAAGTATGTCATATTAAAAATAAGTAAGTTTTTTGAAAAAGGAATTTCATTGTCGAAAAAGATAGGGAGAGAATATTTGTAAAGGTTTAAAGATACACCTTATAATGAAGGGAAAAAGAGAAGAGGAGAAAAGGGAAGATGGAGAGTCAAAAAGCACTGCAAAAGCAAGGGATTTTATACGCAGCTGGTGCTTATATGATGTGGGGAGTTCTTCCTGTTTACTGGAAATGGGTGGGGGAAGTTCCTGCAGAAGAAATATTAGCACATCGTATTGTTTGGGCATTTGTTTTTATGTTACTAATTTTGGGAGTATCGAGACGATTGGGGCAATTTCAGAGTGAACTTGTGAGTCTTTTTAAACGACCTAAATTATTAATTTCATTAACGATCGCTTCCGTTTTAATTAGTGGGAATTGGTTTGTGTACATATGGGCTGTGAATCAGAATCATATCATTGAAGCGAGTCTTGGTTATTATATTAATCCTCTTGTAAGTATTTTACTTGGTACAGTTGTTTTGAAAGAAAATCTTAACTTTTGGCAATATGTTGCAGTTGGTTTAGCAGGAATAGGTGTTATTATTTTAGCGTTTCGATACGGTTCAATTCCATGGATTGCTCTTTCACTGGCATTTACATTTGGGTTATATGGGTTAACCAAGAAATTGCTGAATTATGATGCAATGATAGGACTTACGATGGAAACAATGATTGTGACGCCTCTTGCATTCATTTATTTAGTTATGATTGGTGAGCATGGTTTTGGTTCGTTTGGCTCTATTTCGTTTACTTCAACGCTAATTTTAATGGGAGCAGGGATTGTTACTGCATTACCACTTTTTTATTTTGCAAAAGGAGCACAACTTATTCCGCTATATATGATTGGATTTTTACAATATATTTCTCCGACCATTAATCTTATTTTAGGTGTTTTTGTGTTCCATGAGCATTTTACGTCGGCTCATATGACAGCCTTTTTCTTTATTTGGGTTGCATTATTGATATTTTCGATAGCAAAAACAAAGTTTTTGCTTCGGAAGCAACCAAAGTTTCTTAAAAATAAATCAGCAAAAGTATCATAAAGCGTAGTATTTTCTACGCTTTTTTCTTTATACTTATAAATATAGAATTTCCATTACTGCAGGTAGGGAGCTGGAAATATGGAAACAATTTTACATAATGATCCACTTATGGCAGCTATACTCGCTTGGTTTTTGGCGCAACTAACGAAAGTTGTATTTAAATTAATCAAGGCGGGAGAATTTGATTTCGCACAATTTTTTGCTTCTGGAGGAATGCCGAGCTCTCATTCTTCAACGGTAACTGCATTAGCGACAGGTGTTGGAATGGTGGAAGGAATAACGAGTGCGGTGTTTGCAGTGGCAGCTATTTTTGCAATTATTGTCATGTACGATGCTTCAGGAGTAAGGCTCGCGGTAAGCAAGCAGGCGAAGATTTTAAATGAGTTTTTTCATGGTAGACAAACAGAATATAAGAAATTAAATGAGCTTGTCGGACATACACCGTATCAAGTGGTTGTCGGAGCTATTTTAGGAATTGTTGTTGGAATTGGATATTGTTTATGAACAGAATGTGTATTTACACATTCTGTTTTTTATTTGTTTCGTACATATTTGTGTGCTAAGCGGAATATCGTATACGGATTTAGAAAGGTAGGTGAAAAGGGTGTTATTATATGAAAAAGTGCGTCAAGAAGTCGAGCGGAAAGTTACTGCACTTCGAACGATGCAATATCAAGATGGGGCTTGGCGTTTTTGTTTTGAAGGTTCTCCATTAACGGATTGTCATATGATTTTTTTACTAAGATTATTAGGACAAAATGGTGAGATGGAGCCATTTGTTACTCGAGTTGCATCTCTTCAAACAAATGAAGGAACCTGGAAGCTATATGAAGATGAATCTGTTGGCAATTTGTCTACTACAATTAATGCATATGTTGCTTTACTTGCTTCTGGAAGGTATACGAAAGAAGATATAAATATGAAGCGTGCAGAAGCGTTTATTCGGAGGCAGGGTGGGATTACAAAGGCTCACTTTATGACGAAGTTTTTATTAGCGCTCCATGGAGGATATGAATATCCTTCTTTATTTCACTTCCCAACACCCATGTTATTTTTACCTGAAGATTCCCCGCTTAGTATATTTGAGCTAAGTAGTTCCGCGCGTATTCACCTCATTCCGATGATGATTTGTATGAATAAACGATTTACTGTGTCCAAAACGATTCTTCCTAATTTAGATTATATTTCAGGTGGGAGTAAAAAGCAGTGGTTCCGTGAAGAACGTTCACCATTGTTTCAAACGCTTCTTGATGACGTGAAAAAGTTTTTATCTTATCCGTTATCTTTACAACATAAGGGATATAAAGAAGCAGAGCGTTTTATGATTAAGCGGATTGAAACAAATGGAACACTATACAGTTATGCGAGTGCTACATTTTATATGATTTATGCATTGCTTGCACTTGGGCATTCGATTCAGTCACAGCTTATTTCCAATGCAGTATTAGGGTTGAAATCTTATATATGGAATATGAACAAGGGGACACATCTTCAAAATTCACCATCTACAGTGTGGGATACAGCTTTACTAAGTTATTCGTTGCAAGAAGCGCGTGTACCGCATGACAACAAAATGATTCACAAAGCGACAGATTATTTACTACAAAAACAGCATAAAGAGAGAAAGGATTGGAGTGTGCATGCTCCAATACTTGACGCTGGAGGTTGGGGCTTTTCAGATATTAATACGACAATTCCTGATATTGATGATACGACAGCTACACTTAGAGCGTTAGCGCGAAGTAGGAAAGGGAATCAAAAAGTAGAAGAAGCTTGGAAAAAAGGAATTGAATGGGTGAGGGGATTACAAAATATTGATGGGGGCTGGGCTGCTTTTGAAAGAGGTGTAACGAATCGTTTACTGGCCGATTTACCTCTTGATAACGCAGGAGACATGACTACGGACCCATCTACGTCAGATATTACAGGTAGGGTGTTGGAGTTTTTTGGAACATATGCTCCGCACCAGCTAAAAGATGACCAAAAGGATCGAGCAATTAAATGGTTAATGCAAGCACAGGAGAAGAATGGATCATGGTATGGAAAATGGGGGGTGTGTTACATATACGGTACTTGGGCAGCTCTCACAGGTTTACGTGCTGTAGGAGTTCCATCTAATCATACAGCTTTACAAAAAGCAGTTACATGGTTAGAGCGTATTCAACATAACGATGGAGGTTGGGGAGAGTCTTGCAGAAGTAGCATAGAAAAGCATTTTATTTCGTTACCGTTTAGTACACCATCACAAACGGCATGGGCACTCGATGCACTTATTACTTTTTATGATACGGAAACACCTGTCATTCGAAAAGGGATTTCTTATTTACTTGCACATCTAAATCAGAATCAGGATTATCCTACAGGCATAGGGCTACCAGATGGTTTTTATATTCGCTACCATAGCTACCATCACATATTTCCAATCCTTACTTTTGCGCATTATATCAAAAAATATATGAAATAAACCGAGAAATTATCTCGGTTTATTTCATTTTGTATGGGTAGTAGTAGGTCCCAATTGCAAAAGGATAAGGGCGAGATAGCGCCTTATTTTTGTTTAGACTGTCGTTTTTGACGTGCATCGGCGGCGTCAGCACGTGCATTTGCTTCTAAGTCATCATGATCAGCAAGTTCACGAGAGAACTCTACATCGATGCCATCAGAAGTTTTGCTATACCCTAGGTTCTTTTTGTTCATTCGACACAATCTCCTTGTGTTTATGCTATGTTGCAAGTTTAGTTTGACACAAATAGACTTTTTTATACAAAAAGGATTTGGAAAGCATAAAGCCGAAATATACAGTATAAGTAATAGAAATGGGGGATAGGGATGGATTTTTTACATGGGAAAACAGCTGTTGTAACAGGAGCAGCACAAGGGATAGGAAAAGAAATTGCTTGCACTTTTGCAAAGTTAGGCGCAAAGGTGTTAATTAGCGATGTAAATGAGGAGAAATTAAAAGAAACAACAAGAGAATTTTTAGACCAAGGATATGAAGTAAGTATATACGCATGTGATGTGAGTAATCAAAGTGAAGCGAAATCGTTAGTCGAATACGCAGTTCAAACATTTGGAGAATTACATGTTTTAGTGAACAATGCAGGGATTACAAGAGATGCGATGTTACATAAAATGGAGAAATCTGAATGGGAACAGGTGCTGCAAGTAAATTTAACAGGTGTGTTTTATTGTATGCAACCAGCGCTTCTTTATATGAGACAACAACAATATGGGCGCATCATAAATATTTCTTCCATCAGCTGGCAAGGGAATATTGGACAAGCAAATTATGCAGCTACGAAAGCAGGAGTTATTGGTTTAACGAAAACAGCAGCGAAAGAAGTAGGGGGATTTGGAATTACTTGTAATGCAATTTGTCCAGGGTTTATGGATACAAATATGACGAAGACAGTGCCGGATAAAGTAAAAGAGAAGATGATAGGCGCGATTCCAGTTGGCCGAATTGGAATACCACAAGATATTGCAAATGCAGCTGCATTTCTAGCATCAGAGTATGCATCGTATATTACAGGAGAAGTGTTACATGTTAGTGGTGGCTTGCAAGTGTAAGAGATAGCTCCATATTTTTTAATACGTTACAGAATGAAATATTTGAATTCTCTAAACGATTTGTTACATAATAAGTAGAGCCTGACCAATTTTGGTCAGGCTCTTTCATTTAGTTTAGGTTCACCCAAACACTTTTCACTTCTGTATAGTTGTTTAATGCATAAGATCCCATTTCACGACCAAGGCCAGATTGCTTAAATCCACCGAATGGAGAAGCTGCATCAAATACGTTATAACAGTTTACCCACACTGTACCAGCACGGACTTTGCTGGCAATGTAATGTGCATTTTTCACATTTTCTGTCCATACACCAGCAGCTAAACCAAATGATGATTTATTTGCACGTTCAATTACTTCATCAATATCATTAAATGGCAATGCGGAGATGACAGGACCAAAAATTTCTTCTTTGGCGATTGTCATTTCATCATTTACATCTGCGAATACTGTTGGGGCAACAAAATACCCTTGCTCGTATGGTTTGTTTCCACCAACAAGTACTTCTGCACCCTCTTCAATACCTTTTTCAATGTATCCCATAACGCGTTTTTGTTGTTCTTCGGAAACGAGAGGCCCAATTGTAGTTTGAGGATCTAATCCTGCACCTTGTGTTAATTTTTTCGCATATAGAACAAGGTCAGCCATAACGTTATCATACATTTTCTTTGGAATAAATAAACGTGACCCTGCACAACATACCTGACCTTGGTTAAACATAACGCCAGAAAGTGCAGCTGGAATGGCACGAGATAAATCAGCATCTGGTAGGATGATATTTGGTGATTTGCCGCCAAGCTCTAACGTAACTCGTTTCAGTGTTTCAGATGCTTGTCTCATAATTTGTTTACCGACAGGAGTCGAACCTGTAAATGCAATTTTATCAACGAGAGGATGATTTACAAGTGCTTGTCCAGCTGTTTCACCGAATCCTGGTACGATGTTAACAACGCCTTTTGGGAATCCAGCCTCTTCAAATAATTCAGCTAAGTATAGAGCGGAAAGAGGTGTTTGTTCTGCTGGCTTCAATACGATTGTACAACCAGTTGCAAGAGCAGCCCCCATTTTCCACATTGCCATAAGGAGTGGGAAGTTCCACGGAATAATTTGCCCAACAACACCAACAGCTTCATGGCGTGTATAGTTAAAATATTCACCAGAGACTGGGATTGTTTGACCGACAATTTTTGTAGCCCAACCAGCGTAATAACGCATATGTTCAATTGCAAGCGGAATATCTGCTGCTAATGTTTCACGGATTGGTTTACCGTTATCTAATGTTTCAAGTTGTGCCAGTTCTTCTTTATGTTCTTCCATTAAATCAGCAAGCTTGTACATAAGACGGCTTCGTTCAGCGCCGCTCATACGTGACCAAGGACCTTCATCGAAGGCCTGTCTTGCAGCCATTACGGCTTTATGAATGTCTTCGCGACCAGCTTCTGAAACAATCGCAAGTGTTTCACCAGTTGCTGGGTTTGGAGTTTTAAATGTCTTTCCGGAAGCGCTTTCAACAAAAGCTCCATTCACATATAATTTTTTTGTTCCTTGAAGAAATTTCTCTACTTTTTCATGAAGATTTACAGCTAGTTGACTCATTGTATAACCCCCTTGAAAATATAATGTAAACGCAGTACGAGACGGCGTTTATTCCTGTAACAAAGTTGTAAAGAAACTAGATGGAAGACCTCTAATTTTAATCATAAATAATAAAGACTGAAAATTCAAATTTCATTTACATTACAATTGTAAAAATTATGTAATACGGAGTTGGATTCTATATATTTGCAAAAAATCCTTCTAGTTTTTCTTTTCTAGTAGGAAAAACTAGAAAAACAATGTTACAATTATACATCGTGAGAGGAGGGAGAAAATGAAGGATTATCATGATGATCCACGCTTTCGAATTGCCCATAGAGAGGCGTTAATTGGTCTTGGACTTGCTTTTATCAATTTTATAATATGGTATGGATTTGCCTATGGGCTTGGGAGTAAAGATCCAAGTGAATATACATATGTATTAGGTTTTCCGGCATGGTTTTTTTATAGTTGTATAGTCGGTTTTGGTGTAGTAGTTATACTTCTTATTTTAATCGTGCGTTTTGCATTTCAAGATATTTCGCTCGATGAGGAAGAAAAAAGTGAGGAATGATAAATGAATTGGTACGTAATAATCCCAATGATAATTTCTTTTATCGTTGTATTTTTAATTGGTGTATATGCATCAAGACGTGTACAAGCAACCGCTCATAATAAATTTTTACAAGAATATTTTCTTGGAGGACGTGAGCTTGGCGGTCTATTATTAGCTATGACAATGATTGCTACGTACGGTAGTGCGAGTAGTTTTATCGGTGGACCTGGAATTGCATACAATATGGGGCTTGGATGGGTATTATTATCAGCAATCCAGGTTGTAACGGGTTACATTGTCTTGACGGTAATTGGTAAAAAGTTTGCAATCATTGCAAGAAAGATGGAAGCAATTACGCTTATTGATTATTTAAAAGGAAGATATAATCATAAAGCAGTGGTCATTCTTTCAGCAGTATGTATTATTATCTTTTTATTTTCAGCAACAGTTGCTCAGTGGGTTGGAGGCGGAAGGTTAATTGAATCGTTAACAGGTCTTTCGTATACAACGGCTTTATTTCTTTTTACATTCTCTGTACTTGTATACGTTTTAATTGGTGGATTCCGCGCAGTTGCTTTATCTGATACATTGCTCGGCATTATTATGTTAGCAGGTACGACAATTATTTTAATTGCAACAGTGATTGCTGGTGGCGGGATTGAAAAGATTATGCAAGAACTGGTTCGAATTAATCCCAATTTAATTACACCATTTGGTGCAGATGGCAGTTTAACGAAAACGTATGTGACATCATTTTGGATATTAATTGGTGTTGGTGTTGTTGGATTACCGCAAATTAGCGTGCGTGCGATGTCTTATAAAAATTCAAAAGCAATGCATCAAGCGTTAATAATTGGCACAGTTGTAGTTGGTACAATTATGATTGGCATGCATTTAACAGGTGTGTTTGCGCGCGTGGTGCTTCCAGGTGTAACTGTACCAGACAAAGTAATGCCACTTCTTGCACTGGAAGTATTACCACCTTGGCTTGCTGGAATCTTTTTAGCTGCCCCAATGGCAGCAATTATGTCCACTGTAAACTCACTATTACTACTGGTGAGTTCATCCATTATTAAAGATATATATGTGAACTATATAAATGAAAATGCGGCGGATACAACAATAAAAAAAGGAAGTCTATGGATTACGGGTATCATTGGTTTACTTGTATATGCCGCAGCTATTAAACCGCCAGATTTCTTAATATGGTTAAACTTATTTTCCTTTGGTGGCTTAGAAGCAGCATTTATTTGGCCTATTGTTTTAGGGCTATATTGGAAGAGAGGGAATGCAGTTGGCGCGCTTGCATCCATTCTAGTTGGTGTTGGCTCTTATATGATATTCCACCTTTGTTTCCCAAAACCGTTTGGTCTACATACGGTCGTGTTTCCCATTTGTTTTGCTTTCATTGCGTATGTAATAGGTAGTATGTTAACTTCAAATAAAGTGAAACTTTAATTAGTGGGAGGCTTCATTTCCTACCTAACTTCTTTGTTTTGGCTGAATTTTGAGGTGGAAGTGTTACTGTCCGCAAATAGAGGGATAAAGTAGCATAAAGATATAGATTTGAATAAAATATACAAATTGGATAGGTTCTATATTTTTTAATCAATGATAGAAAAAGATGATTAGGTTGGGGCAAAAGAGTTTATGCTTTAACCAAATAAATTTGGTAAAAAAATAGGCAATATAGAAAGTAGAGCTCTTATAGATTCAATAAGAGCTCTACTTTTTATAATTAAAAACTTAATTATGATGCAAATTTATGTGTAGGATAGGTTGGATAGTTATTTTTATGTTTATGGAAAAGTTTTCGAAAAACAAATCCGTCTAGACCAACACGTCCAGCGTTATGTCCTGCAACTAAAATCAGTATAGACAATAGTATCATATTTGGATTTGTACTTATAGTTCCACTTAAAAGAAAAGCAGTGTTCATGATTAATCCGAAAAATGCTGCGGTTTTCGTAAGCCCTCCTAAAAGAAGACCAAGCCCAACTAAAATTTCTCCCCATTGTACGAGAAAGCTAAATAAATCAGCATGTGGAAGAGCAAAGTGTTGTAGAAAATCAGCCCACCAACCTTGTACAGCTGGATGATCTCCACTCGCTTTGGCAATTGCATCTTTTAAAAAACCGCTTGCGTCAAATGATTGACCGAAAAACTTCCCTAATCCAGCAGATAACCAAGCGTATCCTAAATATAAACGAAGGGGTAATAGAATAAATAAAGCTTTTTTGTTATTACGTAAAAAATCAATAAACATAATAAATTCCTCCGATGCATAATAAAATGTATTTACAAGTTTATTATGTATTTTTGTGAATCGAATCACAATGAACGAAATTTGAACAAATGGTTCAATCCAGTGGTTGTTTGAATAATTCATCGTTTGTTCAAAAAGCAGTGTGTGAATACAGTGTGATTTTAATTTATGGCGTATATGGTTTAAAAAATAGTTAACATGTATTTTGGTTTATACCATAATAAGAGGTGCAGGGATGGGGGGGAAGTGCCATGAAAAAGGTGCTTTTTTGGGGAGATCCAGGTATTGATGATTCTTTAGCCATTATGTATGGGCTATTACATCCTGAGATTGAAATCGTTGGGATTGTAACTGGATATGGAAATGTAACACAAGAGCAAGCAACGAGCAATGCTGCGTATTTAATGCAACTAGCAGGCAGAGAGGATATACCAATTATAAATGGAGCAAAAATGCCATTGTCAGGTGAATTTACAACATATTATCCGGAAATTCATGGAGCGGAAGGATTAGGGCCAATTCGCCCTCCAAAAACGATTCAACCAAATATTAAATCGTTTTGTGCAATCTTTGACATAATACAGCGTTATAAAAAAGAAATTATTATTGTTGATACAGGAAGATCAACAAGTTTAGCAACGGCGTTTATATTAGGAAAAGATATAATGAAAGATGTAAAAGAATATTACTGTATGGGTGGAGCATTTCTTGTTCCAGGGAATGTTACCCCTGTAGCAGAGGCGAATTTTCATGGAGATGCACTTGCTGCAAATTTAGTCATGCAGTATGCAAAAAACGTAACATTAATCCCTCTAAATGTTACAAGTGAATCAATCGTTACACCTGAAACTGTGCATTATATAAAAAAACATTCACAAACTGCATTTAACAAATTAATTGAACCTATATTTCAATATTATTATAAGGCATATAAGAAAATAAATCCGAAAATTACCGGAAGCCCCATTCATGATGTGCTTACGATGATGGCAGTTGTAAATACTTCTATGATTGAATATGTATATCGGAAAGTAGAAGTTGATTTAGAAGGTAGTGCAAAGGGGGAAAGTATCGCTGATTTTCGGCCACAACCCGATGCGAAAGCTCTTAAAAATTGGGTGCGAATTGGGTGGAAATTAAATTATAAGAAATTTGTTGAAAATTTTGTTCAAATTATGACATAGACATAATAGGAGATGACAAGTTAAAATAATAGAGACGATTATGTAGACAATCGTCTCTATTGTTTTGTTTATAACTATATATAACAGATAAAAGATAAAAGATGTAAATTAGGAGAGGGAATTCACTTGAGAAAAGTTATAATATGTGCGGGAATCATTGGTGTATTCGTAGTACTTATATCCGGTAACTTTTTAGTAAAAAAAGTTTGGAGCTCTAATAATGATGATGCTCAATTTATTGCCTCATTTGTTGAAGAACATAAAGATGAAAAAAATAGTGCCCTACTTATAAAGCGAAATGATAAAGTTGTTTATTCTGTGAATCCAGATGTCGTGTTACCAGTTGCGAGCACGATGAAGTTAATTGTTGCACTTGAATTTACGAAACAAGTTGTAGATGGGAGAATTGACCCAAATAGTTATGTGTCAATTGATGATGTAAATCGTTACTATATTCCAAATACAGATGGTGGTGCGCAGGATCGTTGGCAAAAGTATTTAATGAAAACTGGTAAAATGGATGGAAATGCAATTTCTTTAGAAGAAGTTGCGAAAGGGATGATGAAATTTAGTTCAAATGCAAATACAGAATATTTAATGGAGCGACTTGGACTAGATTATATTAACCAAAATTTACAAAACCTATCACTTCCTTCACATCAACCGTTATTTCCTATTGTTTCTTCTCTATACATTCCGGGATATTTGCATAAGGAACTGCATATTCCAAAATCTAAATTAGAGAAAAAGTTAAAAGAAATGTCTTCAGAAGAATATCGTCGTTATGCCATGTTAATACATGAACGGTTAAAAGAGAAAGGACCGTTATTACAAAAAGAAATTCCGCTCTATTTAGAAGGAAAATATGAAAAAATATGGTCAGATAAGTTGCCAGCTGCATCCGCAAATGATTATATGGTGCTTCTGGAAAAAGCGAATCATAAAAAAGGATTTACAAAGGCTGGAGAAAATGAGTGGGCAAATCTTGTTGAAACGGACATGAAAGCAAAGAAGTATCGTAAGTCATTCCGGCATGCTGGACAAAAAAATGGGTATACCCCATGGACATTAGCAAAAGCAGCTTATGCCACTGATAAACTTGGGAATTGTACAGAAATTGTATTTTTAGCAAATCAATTGGATGAAGATGATAGTACAGAGCTTCGTAAGCACTTACTGAATTTACAGTTCCAGGTGTTAAAAAGTGAAAAATATGATGCCACTGTTATTAAATAAACCCGATGCGTGAAGCATCGGGTTTATTTTTATCCCGCTATTTGTGGGCAGTAAGACCCCACTGATGGAAGTTTCACTTTATACAAGCACCTTTTCAAAAGCTCAGGGTATGATGATTAGTAATAACTGGGCGAAAGGGGAAAAGGTGATGAAACAAAATAAGGAGGAATTTATAAAGAGTGAGGGCGCTGATTTCCCTGGGGAAACCTATGCAAATTGTGTGCTACAGCATGTGTTTCAATTTCAGCGAGATTACTTGTTGCAAGAGATGTTTATGATTCATCGTGCTCATATTATCATGCTTATTGAGCAAAAATTAATGAAACAAAAAGATGCAAAAGTTATTTTAACAGCGTTAGAAAAAGTGGCACAAATTCCAAAGAGTCAATTACTGTATGAGAAGGAGCATGAAGATCTCTTTTTTTTAGTGGAGCATTTAATTGGGCAAGAAGCAAATCATAATTTTGTAAGTAATATGCATATTGGCAGGAGCCGGAATGATATGGGGGTCGCGATGTATCGGATGAGTTTGCGTCGCTATTTACTCCGTTATATAGAGCATTTTCTTCTTTTACAAGAAAGTGTGTTAGAAGTTGCGAATGAACATATGGAAACAATCATGCCTGCTTATACGCACACACAACCTGCCCAGCCGACAACATTCGGTCATTATATGTTAGCAATATATGATACAATGCATCGGGATTTAGAGCGTGTTTGGAAGGTATATCATCTTGTCAATCAATCTCCTTTGGGTGCAGCTGCTCTATCTACTACAAGCTTTCCTATAAATAGACAGCAGGTTGCAAAGTTGCTCGGTTTTTCAAGTGTTATTGAAAATTCATATGACGCTATTGCAAGCACAGACTATTTATTAGAAACAAGCGCGACACTTATGGTAGCGATGACGAATAGCAGTAGATGGCTCCATGATTTCTTACTACTAGCAACAAAAGAATACAATGGGATTACTGTTGCAAACCCATACGTACAAATCAGCAGTATAATGCCGCAAAAACGGAACCCTGTTTCCATTGAACATGCTCGTGCTCTCGCTAGCAGTGCACTTGGAGAAACTTTCACTGTATTTCAAATGATTCATAATACACCGTTTGGAGATATTGTTGATACAGAAGATGATTTGCAACCTTATTTGTATGAAGGAATCGAAAAGGCAATTCGTGTGTTTTGTATGATGAATGCAGTAATTCGAACGATGAAGGTGGAAGATGAAGTTTTAAGAACTCGCTCGTTTCAACATGCGATTACAATAACCGATTTTGCAGACGCATTAACAAAAAATTATAAGATTCCTTTTCGGCGTGCTCATCGTGCTGCAAGTGATATTGCAACAATGTCTATACAGCAGAAAAAAGAGTTACATGAACTGAATTTCACAGAAGTAAATATATATTTACAAGAAAACTTTCATGTAATACTTTCAGAAAAAGAATGGGATGATATTATATCACCAGAATCATTTGTTGAAAAACGGACTGTATATGGTGGGCCGAGCAAAAAAGAAATGGTACGTATGATTCAAAAGAGGAGAGAGTGTTTTAAAAACGAAGAAATTACATTCGAAAGGGAAAAACAACGGATCTCACAAGCTGAAAAAGAAGTAATGACGATAGTCTTGAATATTATTGAATCGTAAAAGCAGGATTTAATGAATGAATCGCCAATATTCTATTTAAATATAAAAATATAAATCCAAATAAACCCCTTCTTTTTAGGTGGGAGAGAGCATACGGCCATGCATAGAAACGGTCAGATCCTTTTCCTGCCTCATGCCAAGGTAAAACAGAGAGAGAAAATGAGTGTAAGTCACCTTTTCTTCTTCGTATCAACGACTTATATGTCGAAAAATCAAAAGGGATTTATATAGAAAGAAGAGATTGTCGATGATTCAATTACAGGTATATAAAGATGTTTCTTACTTTAAGAAGGAAGTCACCTCCATTTTGGAAATGAATGAGCAAGAAAATAATTTATTATTAGGGGTGTTACAGTCTACGGAGAATCCGTTGTTTATGGCAATAGCAAAGCAAAATGAAAAAATTGCTCTCATACTTCTTCAAACTGAGAAAAAGCAAATGATTGTTGCTAAATCCGAGATTTCGCAAGAGGCTATAGAGGGAATAGCGAAACAATTAACAAAGGTGTATCCAGATATACCGGGATTGATTGGTGAAAAGCGAGTGGTGAAACAATTAGCTGAAGAGATTGCAAAATTAGAACAAAAGAAGCTTTCTATTCGTATGAATCAAGGGGTGTATGAATTAAAAAAAGTAAAGAAGAAATGGGGTGAATATGGAGCTTTCCGGCGAGTAAACAGCGTTGAACTACCATTAATTGAAAAGTGGGTGCACCAATTTTGTGAAGATGTTCATTTGCCCACTACGGAAGAAAAAGCAAAACAAACTGCAAACACATTAGTAAGTACAAATCGGTTGTTTGGATGGGAAGTAGATGGGAGATTAGTTTCAGTAGCTGCAATTACAAGGTCTACTAAGAGTAATATTACAATCAATTTTGTATATACACCGAAAGAAGAACGTAAACAAGGGTACGCTTCTAATTGTGTAGCTGCCCTTAGTCAGCTCATGTTAGACCGAGGTTATAAAACAACTACTTTATATACAGACTTAGCAAATCCAACGTCGAATAAGATTTACCAAGAGATAGGATATGAACCAATAATGGAATCTGTATTAATATTTTTAGAACCGATAAGATAAAAGGCTCGCTTATATGCGAGCCTTTTGCTATGAAACTATTTTTCATCAATGCGAATTACGCCGCCAGATTCGAAATGGGGTGTATCTAAAAGATGGATAACCGCTTTAGCGACATATTCAGGGGAGAGTAATTTTCCTTCTTCTTTTAAAGCGATAAATCGATCTAAGTTAGTAAAATCTTCTTTTTCTGTTTGCCGAATTTGTTGCTGCATGTCTGTGTCAACAACACCTGGGGCAAAAGCAATTGTTTTTACTGGATATTCTTTTTCAGCTTCCTCTATAGCGACACATTGTGTAAACATGTTCACGCCAGCTTTCGTTGTACAATATGCTCCCCATCCAAAGTATGGTTTTTGACCGGCTCCTGAAGAAATGTTAATAATACGTTTGTCCACGTTCCAATTTTTCGTATGTTTCATAAACGAAGAAGTAAGGATCATCGGTGCAATTAAATTAATTTGTACATTTGCAATCAAAAGTTCACTTTCTGATTTTTCAATCGGTTTCATTGGTGCGAGGGTACCGGCATTATTAATCAAATGGATAGACGATACGTTTTCTTTTTCAATGGATGAAAAGATTGTTTCAAAATGAGTTTCTAGATTATGTACATCTTGGAGATCGATTGAGTGAAATGTTAAAGGAATATCTTTTTGTTTTGCTTTTTCAATAAGCTTTTCATTTTGTCTTCTAGAAATACAAATGAGTCGTGTATTTTCCTCTAATAATTGTGTAGCGATTGCCTCGCCTAATCCTTGTGAAGTACCTGTTACAATGACGTAGCGCATTTCTTTAAAACTCCTCCCATATTAAATGTAATAAGTGGTGTTGATAAGGTGTTTTATCTACATGTTATAGTATAGAGCATCTTATATAAAGAAATAAATCTCCTCATATGAGGAGATTTATTGTTTATTTTAAGGAAAGTAATCTTTTGAATAAAATGTTGTTTTCAAGATGTACATGCTGGAATAAATCAGATTCAAAATCTTCTAGACGATTATAAACCATACGATATGTGCGGCATGCATGCGCTGGAGGAGTAAAATCATTTGTAATGATTCGTAATTCTTTTATAAGATCGCCAGCTCCATCATGCTCTTGTTCTAATTCTTCAAGCCTTTCAATTGCCAAAATTAAATTTTCTTGAGTTGAATTTTGTTCGTATTTTTTGATAAGCGGGAATACAAGAGTTTCTTCTTTTATTATATGTTGTTCAAGTTCTAATTTTAATTCATGAAAAAGTCGGTGAACGGTACTTAAATGCGACTCTGTTTGACCATGTACGCGAAATACTTTTGTTACATATGGGCTCAGCTGTGGCAATTCTTCTTGAATATATCGATGATGTTTTTGGATAATATGGTCAATTAGTATAGAAAAATTAGCCTCACTCCAGTTTGTAGATTCATTATTTTTTGATTTATATAAAATATATTGTTCATTTAATAGCTTTAAAAGTTCATCAGGAGAAATTTCTTTTGTTTGTGTCGCTATTTCAATTGTTTTGTCCCCGCCACAACAAAAATCAATACGATGTTTTTTAAACAAATCACTTGCTTGTGGAAAAGTGGTAACTATTTCACCAACAATAGATGTTTTAGTAAAAGGTGTAGCCATATGAATCACTCCTCTGTTTATTTGTATGCTTTTAGCATAATGGATAAGAAAAGAGATCGAAGTGATTATAATCACAAATATAATGTAGAATTCATGAATGTTTTGTACATGCGGGGAGGAGTTGTTCAATCTGTTTGAAAAAGTAATGGTGGTGATTCTTCTTTTGAAAATGATATCGAATAAGCCTTGCTGAATTTCTTGCAACAAATGAAAAAAGAGTTGGAAATGCTCATGTTATAATAAACTAAGGTGGTGAGGAAATGAAACATAAAATGGGATTATATAATGGGCCATTTCAATCTATTCAATCTGGAAAAAAGGTATTTGAAGTACGCTTATATGATAAAAAGCGTCAGAATATACAAAAAGACGATAAAATCGAATTTACAAATCTAACAACAAAAGAAACAATTTGTGTAAAAGTAACTGAGTTAAAATGTTATCAAACATTTCAACAGATGTATGAAGACATTGATAAAGAGTTGCTGGACTGTGCAAACTGGAGTGTAGAAGAAATGCTAGCAAGTACATATGAAATATATACGAAAGAACAAGAGAAAAGGTGGGGAACAATTGCTATTGGGGTTGAAGTAATAGCATGATTCGAAATCGTAGCTCACTCATTTTGATACAAGAAAACAAGGTTGCTCTTATAAAACGTGTTCGAAAGAATGAAGTGTATTTTGTCTTTCCGGGTGGAGGGATTGAAGAGTATGAAACACCGAAAGAAGCGACAATACGTGAGGCTTATGAAGAATTAGGCGTGCATGTTGAAGTTCAAAAACTTGTTACGAAGTATGAGTATAAAGGCACTCAGTATTTTTATGAAGCTCGTATCATTGGTGGTGTTTTTGGTACAGGAAAAGGTGAAGAATTTACAAAGAGTGATAGGGGACAATACATTCCAGTTTGGATTCCTGTAAAAGAGCTATTAAATTTAAATATCAAGCCATATGAAGTAGCGAAAATGATATTTCATTGTTACAAAAACGTGAAGTCTGACGACATACAATAAAAACCATTGACATACATACCTGAATTCAGTATTGTATTCAGGTATGTGTTCAAAATCAGGAGGTTTTTATGAGTAATCAAACTACACATCATGTAAAAATGACAACAGCGGATCCATCTGGAATTGGTCTATTTGGATTAGCAATGGTAACACTTGTAGCATCATCACAAAAGCTAGGATTAACTGATGGCGTTTCATTTGTATTACCATGGGCAATCTTTTTAGGAGGATTTGCACAACTTTTTGCTTGCGTTCACGATGCAAAGCATAATAATACGTTCGGTACAACTGCTTTTGGTGCGTATGGTCTATTTTGGTTAGGTGTTGGGACATCATGGATAATTCAACTTGGTGTATTTGGCGAAAAACTGGCACAAGCCGTAGATCCAAAGCAACTTGGTGTTGCATTTATTGGGTACCTAATTTTTACAATTTTTATGACTATTGGAGCAATGGAAACACATAAAGTATTATTTATGATTTTTGTACTTATTGATTTCTTATTTATCGGTCTTTCATTTAGTACTTTAGGTGTTATGCCACATGCTATGCATAATTTAGCAGCGTATTCTGAACTATGTATTTCATTACTATCTTTCTATGGTTCAGCAGCTGCTGTATTAAATACACATTTTGGAAAAGTTGTATTACCAGTAGGAAAGCCATTTGGCATTTTTAAAAAATAAGAGTAGAGGAGCACGAATGACAAGAAGAGTCATTCGTGCTTTTTTTATATCGTGCCCAGTTAAGCTAAGTATTGCTTACTGGTGAAAGTCTAGGTAAGAACCAACTCGCCTAGTAGCTGATAGGCAACTAGTGGAGAAATTCTAAAGTTGAAGCCCTGGGAGAAAAATGTACAAAAAAATAGAGAATTCAGCTTTACTTTTATTATATCGATATGATATAGTGATTATAAACCATTTTACTTTTAATAATATAGAGATTTAAATGAGCTGTAACTTCAGAAGAGGATAGCAATGTTAAATCTCCTCTGCAGTTGCAGTTTTTTAATGTCGTTATTATTGTTGTAAAGTGGTCGAAAATGAATATGTACATATAGGTACATTGTAGGAGGATTTTTTCATGCAAAACGGTAAAGTAAAATGGTTTAACTCAGAAAAAGGTTTCGGATTCATCGAAGTTGAAGGCGGAGAAGACGTATTCGTTCATTTCTCAGCTATCCAAGGCGAAGGATTCAAAACTTTAGAAGAAGGTCAAGAAGTTACTTTCGAAGTAGAACAAGGTAACCGTGGACCACAAGCTACTAACGTAGTTAAGAAGTAATTGAATTGAAAAGAGAAGGGCTTGCCCTTCTCTTTTTTTTATTGTGCTTGATTCATTTCATTCTTTCGAATGTATGTTTATCCCGCTATTCGCGTGCAATAATACTCTCACCTCAACATTCGACGAAAACAAAGAAGCTAGACGAGAGATAAAGCAAACCTCGCTGATTAAAGCTTTACTCTATATACAAAAAAATTTAGTTATTTTTGTCTGAATATTCAAAAAATCTCGGAATCTTTTTTATAAATTTTGTTTTGTGTATTTGTACAGTGGGGAATATATAATTAAAAATATAATCAGATAAGGAAGAGGGATATGACTTGAATGAACCTAAATATTATATTGTCTTTGATGTTGAACGGAATTTTCGACCTTATAAATCGCAAGATCCCTTGGAAGTGGTTGATATTGGGGCAATCAAGGTAGAAGCAAGTACAGTGCGTATAATAGGACAATTTTCTTCACTTGTTAAACCAACCGCACCTCTAACCCGCCATACAACAAAATTAACAGGCATTACAAAGCAAGATTTAAAAGAGGTAGAAGTGTTTCCAGAGGTAATGGAGCGATTTCTTCAATTTGCTGGGGATGATTATATGTTTATAACATGGGGGAAGGAAGACTATAAATTTCTTGCGCAAGATTGTAAGCTACATCATATAGAATGCCCTAATATAGAGAATGAGAGGAAATTTGATTTGCAAAAATTTGTATTTCAAGCATATGATCAATTATTTATACATACACCAAGTTTAAAATTTGCGGTGGAACAATTTTCTTTAGAATGGGAAGGAAAGCAGCACCGTGCCTTTGCAGACGCTAAGAACACCTTGAATATCTTTCTTAAAGTATTCAAGGAAAAGGATATTTATAAGCGTTATAAACGAAATGAAGAGCTCGTACTTGTAAAGAATGGTTTATTAACTGAAAAAGCAAAAAAGAAAATGAAAAGATGGGTATTTAAAGAATTAAAGAAAAAAGAACACAGTCCATTTACTTGGGATGATTTTCAAAATAGCAAGACATGGGGGAATATAACGGAACGATATTATATTGATAATAACACAATACGACTTTTACAAAATTATTTTACTATGGCTGTAAAGAAAGGTGAGCAGCAGTTGCGAGTGTTAGAAGAGATAAATAACAAAATAAATGATGCATAGTCAAAAGTTAAAAGTGTTTGTGTAAATGAATATATAAAGAATTGTTTTTTTGTTAGGCTTCTTTAATTAGAATAACAATGATTATATACACGTATTTTTTGAGGTGAATAGATGAAAAAATTGTACTTAGTAATAAGTGTGCTTCTAAATTTTATTTTTGGTTTTCTTTTTGGATATGCTCTTTTAGGGGGGGATAACTGTTTATTTAATCAATTGTCTATTTAATGGTTGCTCAGATATGGTAGAAGAATGGGTGGATATTGTTATGGGTTTAGTTATTACTTTGATAATAGGTGGTATTCTTTTTCCGATGATTATATTTACGAACAGAAAGTTTTTACATGCTGTGAAGATGAGAAAAAACATTATTTTCTTGTCATTTCCCCTTTTTTTATTCTAGGTACTTTTTTTAGTTTTTCTTTAAGATCGAACCATATCGGTCCATTTTAAAGAAAGTGCGGCATTTCTCGTGATTATTCCCCTCTCATCAGTTGTTTCTTACGGACAATTCTCCTTGAGCTGTCTTCCTTAAATTCTGATATATTTTATTGTAGTTTAAAGATAACTGCTTTTCTTCAGTTCTAGTAGTTATACAAACAATAGCCTGATAGGATATATTGAAGAAATGTCATCTTTTTGAATTCTAATAGTAGGTTTTCGTGTCCGGATATGTATAGTAACCAAGGTACAGGCAAAGGGATGTGAGTAAAAATAAAAGAGCGCTACAGAATAGCGCTCAATAAAAACTATAATATGGAAGAGGGGATGTAATTGTAAAATAAAACTGGTCTGTGAATGACCCCTCCTTAACACTCTTACGAGTCGTTTGAAGAAGGGACTTCCTGTTTCATAGAGCGTTGCTGCTTGGGAATCCAAGCAGTCTTACATACTCTCCACAGGCGTCGTTTATACTGTTCGGACACAACCTTGCCCTACAGTTTCATTCTTCAGTCGTTCTCACAAGTAATTGCTCT